>JAKJDA010000164.1:0-259 GCA_022706165.1 Candidatus Hydrogenedentota bacterium
GCTTGCGGGAAGAGTTCAACCAAGAGTCCGCCGTCACGCGTCGCATCCTCGCGTACCTCCCCGAACACCGCTTTGGCTGGAAGCCCCATCCGAAATCGATGTCGTTGGGGCATCTGGCGAACCACATCGTGGATATTGTGGGGTGGACCGGGGTCATTGTGCGGCGCGAAAGTTTTGAATTCGACAGCGCCCACTATGTCCCGACCCAGCACGACCGTCTTTCGGCCCTGCTCGAGGCGTATGACGTTGCGGCGGCGGA
>JAKJDA010000164.1:279-6727 GCA_022706165.1 Candidatus Hydrogenedentota bacterium
CGTGGCGGTTGGTGGATGCGGGCCGGACGATTTTCGAGCTTCCCCGGCTCACGGTGCTCCGGTCGTGGATGTTCCATCATACCGTGCATCACCGCGCGCAGCTCACCGTTTATCTCCGCCTGAACGACATTCCCGTGCCTTCGGTATACGGCCCAAGCGCCGATACGCAGTAAGGGGAGCATGCGGCGACGTTGCTTTGGGGCGCGGGGCGCTCGATGGGGCGACCTTCGTTCTCACGACAAGTCCGGCCGGGTGAGAAGTTCGTCTTTTTGCACGCCGATGCGCCGGGACAGCATGACGCGGTAGATTTCCGGATTGCGAAGGCGCTTGAATTCTTCGGGCAGCGACGCTATTTGCGTTTGGGCAAAATCACGAATCTTGTGAATGGGAGGGGTCTGGGCGATGCGGCGGCCGTTCGCGAACGCGATCTGCAGCAACGGCTCGGCGGAGACGGCGTCGCGCAGGCGCGATTCGAGATGGGGCTGCGTTCTGCGCCGCCCGACAATTGTCCCGCTGCTTGGCCAATCCTCGTCCATGTCATAGAGGACGTCGCCGACCGGGCGTCCTGCGGCGTCGAAATGCCGCACAACCTGTTTGCGGCCCGGGTCCGTGGCTTTTTCGACGTTGGACGATATTTTGATGCGGGGCTGCCATGCGTCGCCGTTGGCGATGGCCACCAGCTTGTATACGCCGCTAAAAGACGGGCAGTCCCACGACGTCACCAACCGCGTGCCAACGCCCCATGCATTGATCTTGGCGCCTTGGCGTTTCAGATCGGCGATGAGATCTTCCTCCAAATCGTTGGAGGCGACAATCAAAGGATTTTCGAGTCCCGCTTCCGTGATCATCCGGTGCGCCTGTTTGCTGAGCTTGGCCAAATCGCCCGAGTCAAGACGGATTGCGGCGCGGGCGTTGACGCCCTTCTCGCGCAGTTCCTTGAAGACGGCGATGGCGTTGGGAACGCCGCTCTCGATGGTGTCGTAGGTGTCGACCAGCAAGACGCACCGTTCGGGATAATTGCGGGCGAAGGCGCGAAAGGCTTCCAGTTCGCTCTCGAAACTCATCACCCAGCTGTGTGCGTGGGTCCCCGAGACGGGTATGCCGTAGACCCGGCCCGCGAGCACATTCGACGTCGAGGTGCAACCGCCGATGTGAGCCGCGCGCGATGCACTGATGGCGCCGTCCGGTCCGTGGGCGCGACGCAACCCGAACTCGAGCACGGGCTCGCCGTCCGCGGCAAGACAGATGCGCGCCGCCTTGGTCGCGATCAACGTTTGAAAGTTGAGCATGTTGAGCAGGGCCGATTCGACAAGTTGCGCTTCAAAGATGGTTCCTTCGACTTGGACAATCGGCTCGTGTGGAAACGCGAGCGTTCCCTCGGCCATCGCGCGCACGGTGCACGAGGGACGGAATGCGCGCAGCATGTCAAAGAATTCCTCGGAGAACAGATCCAAGGTGCGCAAATACGCGATGTCGTCATCCGAAAAACGGAGATGTTCCAGATAGTCCAGAAACGAATCGAGGCCCGCGACGATCGCAAAACCATTGTGTGGCGGCAGCGTGCGGAAAAAATACTCGAACGACACGCGCCGGTCCGGACGATGTTCGCGCAGGTACCCGGCCATCATCGTCAGTTCATACAGGTCGGTGAGCAGGGCGATTCCCTCTCTCTGAAACCACGGGGCAAACGGCGCATTCATGGAAGATCCCCTGACTGCACAAAAGCAATGCCTGCCTGTTTCATTTCGTCCATCGCCGCCGCCCCCGCGCCCGGAGGAACGTCCACCGCGCGGATGGCGTCTTCCAGCACGACGGTCTCAAACCCGGCGCGAACGGCATCGATCGCCGTGTGCTTCACGCAATAATCAGTCGCGAGACCGCACACGAAGACACGCGAAACGCCGCGTTTTTCGAGGTCCTCCGCGAGCGTCGTCCCCTGGAATCCGCTGTACGCCTCGCGCGCCGCGTCCGTTCCCTTGCTCACCACGAGAGCGTTGGCGGGCACGCGGAGATCGGGATGAAAAGCCGCGCCGGAAGAACCGGCGACACAATGCGCGGGCCAGCTCTTGTCCATGAATTGCGGCGCGGCGCTGAAACTGCAATGCGCCGCCGGGTGCCAATCGCGCGTGAATACGACCGTGTCAAAACGCGTTGACAGGGCGTTGACGACAGGCACAATGGCATCGCCGCCATTGACAGGCAGGGCGCCGCCCGGACAAAAATCGCTTTGAATATCCACAACGATCAGGGCGTCGGTGGGGTTGCGTTTCACGTCGGAACACCTCTTTCCAGAGACCTTTGTCGATGCGTTAGAACGCCGCGACGCGTCCGGGAACGAACCGGAGCCATACCGCGCCTTCGTCTTCGCCGACGCGTTCGATGATCTTGAGCGAGTCGACGGCCGCCTCGAATTTGGCGGCATTGAGCGGTCCGGCAAGGATCGCCTCGTACACGTCCCGCAGCGCTTCCATCGTGAAAGGCTCGGCCAAACACTGCGCCCCAACGCCGATATGGCGAATGGCGATGCCCAGATAATCCCATGCGCGGTCGACGATGTGCGCGTGATCAAACGCCAGTTCAGGCAGCGACATCACAGGGAACCAGCCCACCGCGGAAGCGTCGTCGTTGGGTTTTAGGTTGAAGCGCGCCGCATCGATCAACGCCAGATAGGCCACCGTGACGCTTCTGCCGCGCGGATCACGACCGGGATCGCCAAAGGCGTGAAACTGCTCGAGCATGATTCCGCCCACGCCCGTCTCTTCTTCGAGTTCTCGCGCTGCGGCCTCTTCCAACGGCTCGTCCATCTCGACGAAACCGCCCGGCAATGCCCATGCGTCGGCGAAGGGATCGTTCTTGCGGCGCACCAACAACACATGCAAGTGCGCCCCCAGGATGCCAAACACCACGGAATCCACCGTCAGCATCGGCCGCGGATACTCATACGTATAGCGCGCTTCACTCATACCTCTGGTCTACCGCATCCCGTGCGAGAAGTCAACCCGGCGTTTTCCGCGGACCGGCCCAAGAAAGGAGGAGCGAGGCGGGCCCTGCGCATCTGGCAAAACATCCGTGAAAAATCAAGCCAAACTGATCCCCACAATGCCGCAGTCGCGCCAGGTCCCGCTTCGATCCCTCCGTCCGCATGCAACATCCTTCCGCCTGCCCGAATGCAGTATTCGGCAAAACTGTCAACAGAATATTCGGCAGGGGCGAAGATGGGGGAAAATCAGCATGCCTGCCAGCCCACAGGGCAAAAAAAAGAGCGCTGAATCTCGAAAACTGTATGCGAAAATCAACGGAAACAAGTAAATGCGTCCCTTTCTCATATTCCCTGAAATACAATGTATTTTGTGTTGACAGAACCCAGATACCACTATATAATGGGGGTTGCGGGGCCTGATGGCTCAAATTCAGTTGAAAAAATGGGGGGTAGCCCGGGTTTTTCACAAGCGCGCGGCGCGGAGACGGAAGCTGCATTTCTGCGCGGGTTACGCGCATGAAAGAATGCTCCATTCGAGCAGCGCGGTGGTGAAAAATCTTTCCGATGCAACGCGAACGGATGGAGCATGCGTTTTTCTCCATCCCGAGCGAACGGCGTGAAAGAGGCGGGCGAGGCCCCCGTTTTTCGTTTTTTTACGTATCGCGGATTTCGCAGGAGAGGAAATACTTCCGTGGGCATGCGGAGCCTGCGGAAAGATGTGCGGCAAGGAGAATTGGGGACGCGGAGGATGGGGGTGACGCCTGACCTACAGCAGGACCGTTTCGGGGGATACGGGGCCGCTGCTGGACCCGCCTTGCTCTGTTCCCGCACGGCATCGGCGAAGCCAAACTGGAACGCCGGAAGGAGATCGGGCGATGTTTGACCGCATACGCAAACGTGACGGCCGTGTTGAAAAGTTCCACTCCGAGAAGATCACCTGGGCCATTTTCAAGGCCGCCGCAGCGTGCGGCGGCGACGATTTCACCCGCGCCGAACTGCTGTGCAAGGAGGTGCTGGCCCTTGCTGAACAGAAATACGCCGATCGCGTGCCAGAAGTCGAGCAAATCCAGGACCTCGTCGAGAAAGTCCTGATCGAGAACGGGCACGCAAAGACTGCCAAGGCCTACATCCTCTACCGCGAGAAACGCTCCGGCGCGCGCAACATGAACGCGCTGATCGGCGCGACCATCCAGATGTTCTCCGACTACCTTGGCGATAAGGATTGGCGCATCAAGGAAAACGCCAATACCCAGAAGAGCATCAATGGCCTGAACAACTACGTGCGCGAGTTCTTCACGAAGAACTACTGGTTGCACGAAATCTACCCCGCGGAAGTGCGCGAGGCCCACGAAAGCGGCGACGCGCACATCCACGACCTCGGGTTCCTCGGGCCGTACTGCGCGGGCTGGGACCTGCGCCAACTCCTGATGGAAGGCTTCGGCGGCGTGCCCGGCAAGGTCGAGAGTCGCCCCGCAAAACACCTGCGTTCGTTTCTCGGTCAGATCGTCAACAGCACCTTCACCACCCAAGGCGAGTGCGCCGGCGCGCAAGCGTGGTCGAGCTTCGACACCTACTGCGCGCCGTTCATTCGCTACGACAACCTCACCTACGAGCAGGTGCGGCAGTCGTTGCAGGAGTTCATTTTCAATATCAACGTGCCGACACGCGTCGGCTTCCAGTGCCCGTTCTCGAACCTGACCTTCGACCTCACGGTCCCGAAGATTCTCGGCGATCAGAACGTCATCATCGGCGGACAGGTGATGGACGCCAAATACCGCGACTTCCAGGCCGAGATGGATCTCTTCAACAAAGCCTTCTGCGATGTCATGATGGCCGGCGACGCGAAGGGCCGAGTCTTCACGTTCCCGATCCCGACGATCAACGTCACGAAAGACTTCGATTGGAACTCGCCGTCGGTCGACGCCTTCATGCAGACCACCTGCAAATACGGCATCCCCTATTTCGCGAACTACGTCAACTCCGACCTGTCGCCCGAGGACGCCGTGTCGATGTGCTGCCGCCTGCGGCTCGACACGAAACAACTTCGCCAACGCGGCGGCGGCCTCTTCGGCAGCAACCCGCTGACCGGTTCCGTTGGCGTGTTCACGATCAACCTGCCGCGCATCGGGTATCTGTCGGCGTCGAAACAAGAGTTCAAGGCGCGCTTGTGGCGCATGGTGCAGGTCGGCAAGACCTCGCTCGAGATCAAGCGCAAGGTCATTGAAAAACAGACTGAGCAAGGGCTCTACCCCTACTCCGCCCGTTACCTGCGCGACGTCAAACGCCGCACCGGCGAGTACTGGCACAACCATTTCAGCACGATTGGCATCGTGGGTATGAACGAGGCCCTGCTAAACTTCATGGAAAAGGACATCGGCACGCCCGAAGGTCAGGAATTCGCCAACGAGATCCTCAACTACCTGCGCGATATGCTTGTCGAGATTCAGGACGAGACCCAGCACGTCTACAACCTCGAAGCGACGCCCGCCGAAGGCACCGCGTTCCGTCTCGCGCGCCTCGACAAGACGCGTTATCCCGACATGATTGCCGCCGGCAACGACGCGGCCTACTACACGAACTCGACGCAGTTGCCGGTCGGCTACTCCGACGATATTTTCGAGGTGCTCGAACTGCAAGACGAACTTCAATCGCTGTACACCGGCGGCACCGTGTTGCACCTCTACCTTGGCGAGAGCATCGACGACATCGAGACCTGCAAGAAGCTGATCCAACGCGTGTTCGCGCGGTTCAAACTGCCGTACATCTCAATCACGCCGACCTTCAGCGTGTGCGACGAGCACGGCTACATCCGCGGCGAACAGTTCACCTGCCCGAACTGCGGCAGCGAGACCGAAGTGTGGTCGCGCGTGACCGGCTACCTGAGGCCCGTCGCGAACTATAACGACGGCAAAAAAGAAGAGTATTACGGCCGCAAGAAGTATCGCTTGCCCGAAGCCGCCCCGATGCTCGAGGCGAAGTAACGATGCGGATCGCGGGCCTCGAGAAATGTTCGCTCGTCGACTGGCCAGGCCACATGGCTGCCGTCGTGTTCGCCCCCGGCTGCAACTACGACTGCTTCTACTGCCATAACCGCAACCTGCTCCATGCCGACGCGCACGTTCATGGCCCCAGCGAAGAGACCGTGCTCGCGTGGCTCAAAACCCGCCGCGACTACCTCGACGGCGTCGTCGTTTCCGGCGGCGAAGCAACGCTGCAGCCGGGTCTGCGCACGTTCATCGGACGCGTCCGCGACCTCGGCTTCCCCATCAAACTCGACACCAACGGCAGCCGCCCAACGGTCGTGTCGCGGTTGATCGACGACGGCCTCATCGACTACGTCGCCATGGACCTCAAAGCCCCCGCCGAACAATACAAATGGGTATGCGGCCCCAACGCCGACATCATTGCCGTCGACGAGAGCATCGACCTGCTCCTCCGCGAAACCGCCGACTACGAGTTCCGCACCAC
>JAKJDA010000165.1 GCA_022706165.1 Candidatus Hydrogenedentota bacterium
CGTTGCGTTGGAAGAAGGCCTCGTGCGAATCGTGATGGCGCGCAACGCTGGGTTTCAGTTCGGAAAGGTCGGCTCCCGCCGAGAAGTGCTTGCCCGCGCCCTGCACAATCAAGCCTTCCACCTGCAGACGCGGCAAGACCCGCTCGGTCAGCTCCGCAAAATCGGTGAAGAAGCGCCGGTCCATCATGTTTTCCGGCGGCGCATCGAGGGTGAGATACGCGATTCCCTCGGATTCATCGACGCGAATCGAGTGGCCTCCCTCTGCGCCTTTGGATCTTTGCGTTTCTGCGCTAGAGATCACGTCACTCCTCTTGATACACCGCCAAACCATATGCGTGTTGTTTCGTGTGCGCGATGGAAATATGAAGACCGAGTGCCGGCGCACCGCTTTCGTCGTGCCGGCACGGGGGGCATGATATGATAGTGGGCGCTCCGTTGGCCGTATGCGTCAGCACAAAATCGCGCTCGCTCCATTTGCCCAACCCCAACCGCGCGTATAATGTACATAACGCCCGTTTCACTGCCACGAATCCCGCGACGGTCTGCACGTGCCGGTTGGCGGTCGCTTCAATCTCCGCTTCCGTGAGATACTGTGCCTCGAAAAGGTCTCGCTGCGCCGCCACGTCGGCCATTGCGATTCGTTCGACCTGTGAATAGATGCGTCCCACGCGGTCGCGTTCCTGACGTTATCGGGTGGCGGCTTCGTCGACGTCCATGGCCTGTTCGACCACTTTGAGGAACAGCTCCGCCTCCTTGCGCAGGGCGTCTTCCCGCGGCAGTTTGCGGGCGTTCCGGATGGACTCCATCACGGCCCGGACTACGCGCGGGGGACGGTTGCCCACCAGCGATTCCAGATAGCGGACCGCCGCCGCGTCGGGATCATCCTCAACCACCTGGTCCACCAACCCCACGGCCAGTGCTTCATCCGCGTCGATGACATGCTCGGAAAGGACAACTTCGGCGAGTGCCCTGCGCAGTACGTTTTGTTGCGCCAAGACGGCCAAACATGCAGGCGGCAACGACAGGCCTAGTCCCGGCGAACTGAAGGCAACATCACACAAGGCAATGCGAAAATGGCATGCCAGCGTCAAACCCGCCGAGGCATGTTGACATGCCCCGCGAATGGACGCCGCGACGGGAACGGTAGCATTGGAGACGAGGTCCCACAGCGCTTGGTAGGTCGCCGGGGGATGGAACTCGATATCCGCCGACGGCTCAAAACGAAGCGCCACGCCCTTCAGATCGGCATGCGACAAAACGTGCCGCAACAATGACGGCGCGCCCGACCCTCTCAGCAGGTCTGACGCCGCCAAGGTGCAAATGCCATTCGCACTGTCAAAATCGAAACGCATGCATCCTCACGTCATATTCCCAAAACGGCGCGCCGGTTGAAAGTAAGGCAGCCGAGTCTCCCGATACAAGCGATCCAACGTCTCGCGTATCCGCTCGCGCCCTTCCGCCTCGACGACCTGCGAAAGCCTCTGTTCAGACGCCAGCAGCGCGCCGAGAGACAGGGATAACCCTCTTTCCGTAATCGCGTTACGATCCAAAGCATCATAGCAGGTGTTCACGAGCAGGTACAAGAAACGCTTCGCGAGCGCAGGAGAATCGTCGTCCGGCGGTGGTGTGATGATCTCTGTAAACAGCGCGCCACAGAGCAAGCCATTTCCCGTTTTTATGCCGCGTTTTCCCAAGGGCAGGGCACGTTCCAGGCCTTCTAGGAGCGGCGCATAGGGCCAAATTTCGTCATGAGGCATCCGGTCGAGATACCGGACCGCCGACGCGTGGATGAGGCCAAGACCAATCGCGTCCATGAGCGAGAGCTGGCCCACCGACGATAGCGGCGAAACCGTAGCTGCGTCGATCAGCACAGGGTGTATTCCCGACAGCAACAGCCGGAAACACTCCGCGTGAACGGGCAAAAGCAGTCGGTTGACGATGAACGCAGAGTCGTTGTCTTCCTCGATGCATTCCAGGCCATTCTCTGCCGCGAAGTCGAGAATGCGCGACCGCCGAGACGCCGGGGCATTGGACGGAACGATAATCTCGGCAAATCGGGTCAGCTCCAGCGGGTAATAGCAGTGAAAGCCGAGGCAGTCCGGGTGAATCTCCTGCGGCAGGATGGAGGAGGAGTTCGATACGAGGAGCGTGTTGTCCGATACGACGCCGCGGATCGCATGGAGAAAGGCCTGTTTCGTTGCAATGTCCTCGACGGTGCACTCGATGAGCATGTCGACCGGCTCAGCACGCATATCGGACGCCACGCGGAACCGCGTCTCCGCCGGGACGAAATCCGGGTCAACCCGCGTGGCCCGGCGCACAGCCTTGCGGAACCAATCTCCGAGCGCAACGAGTCGTTCGTGCGATTGCGACGCCCACGTGACGCGGTGGCCTCTGCGCACGAAATAGAAACCGATGTCGCGCGCCATCTTTCCCGAACCGGCAATCAGAATATGCCTGTTCATATGGCAGCCCGCTGATGCGCGTTCTTGATGTTGATGAAGCGCGGCGCGTCGGGAAGCATGCGTCCATTCTGCGTGAGCGAAATGCCGATGCCGCATTCATAGGCAGACACAACGTCCTGCGCTATCAACGTCTCCATGACCCGCTGCCAGTTCACGGGCGTGACGATGTTCCGCGCCGTGAAGGGGATCAATTCCTCGGGTTCGCGCAACGAACGCTGGTCGATGGAGGAGATAATGGGACACCGCGCCGCGCGCCAGGCAAATTGACGTAGCGTGTCTTCGAAGGGCGCGCGAACCTCCTGCAAAAAAACGGGATGGTGATAGGGCACGGTCACGTCAAGCACGGCAGCCTTGAACGCGCCCCGGGCATCGGCGTCGTCGACAAGGGCCTGAAGCTCGGAGGTTTTCCCGGAGAGAACGTGCGCGGTCGCGTTGTTCGAGTTGACCAAACAGACGGACGCGTAGTCGCCGTGGCGGAGCATGTCGTCGATTTGTTCCGCGTCGAAACCGATGACCACGGCCATGCCGCAGGCTTTGTCCACGCATGCAGCTTCCGCGAGGGTGTAGGCCTCCCGAATAATCGCGAGTCCATCGTGAAACGATACGGCATCTGCCGCCGCAAAAGCAGAGTAAATGCCGAGACTATACCCGGCCATGAAGTAGGGCCATCCCTTGCTCGACACGAAGACCGCCGCCACGCCGCACCCGTAGCTGTAGGTCAGCGCCTGCGATTGAAGTTCGGTCAAAGAAGGGTGCGTTTCGTCGGAGATTGCGGCGATCAGGTCGGTCCCGGCAAACGCGGAACCTTCTTCGAGAAACGGGCGCATCACGCCTTCGTGGCGTTGGAAGAAGTCGCGTTCGCGGCCACACATCTTGACCGCCGCGCCGGGAAAGAGGAATGCCGATTGCACGTCACCGCCCCTCGCCGACATACTCAATGGAATACCCGGCCTGCATGAACTTGCTGACTTCGGTGACGAAACTCAAAATGCGATCGCCCGATTGGAACGCCTCCTCGCGCAGGATTTTGTCGAGGCACACAAAGGCCATCGGCGGGCCGCAATAGCCCAACTGATCGAGGCGCGTGTATAGGGCGTGACGGGGAATGCCCAACGCTTCACACTCCTCCATGATCGCCTCGACGATGTGCTTGGTGGGCATGTTGAGTTGGAAGTAGCGCACGCGATCGAGCGGGAGATGCGCCTGTTCGAGCATGCGCGCAAGACCGCTCGTGAACACGGACCGGTCGCCGTCCTGAAAGACATCTGTGGCCAACGCGTTTCGGAAGAGTTGGCGAAGGTGGTGCGATGCCGTGTCGTATTCGTCGCGCGGGTTCATCCAGTATGCGGGACGTTTGTTGAACATCAGCGACGGGCGTTTGCCGCCAACAGATTCAACGTGCGTCGCCTCGACGCGAAAGCCTTTGTTGCAGGACGCGTCGCGCGTCAAAACCAACGCGCCCGCGCCGTCGCACAGAAACCACCGTAGGAAAAGCGATTCCTTGTCCACAAGGGCTTGGTTGTAGTACGCGGCCCGGAGCTCGCTGGACGAGATATTCGACGAGACCACGAGGGCAGTGTGATTATTTCCGTGCTGAAGGAGTTCGTGTGCGAGATAGAGCGCCTTGTACGCCGAGGTGCAATTGGCGTGGATGGAAAACTCCGTGCAGCGTTCGATGCCCAACCGCTCTTGAATGTGCACGGACGCCGTCGGCATCTGGTCTTGGTGCGCGGAACCGTAGCAGATGAGGTCGACGTCTTCCGGCTGCATGCCTGCCGTCGCCAAGGCGCGCTTCGCCGCCTCGACCGACATCGACACGTTGTCATGCGTGAACTCGTGCGTGACCGGATCGAGGGCGTAGTGGACATGCGCGATGTCGAGCAATTCCTTCATCAGCGGCGTGGTCGTTTTCAGCCACTTCTGAATACGCGGCGGCGCCTCGGTCAACTCGCCCAACATGGAGTCGATTTGATCAAATGGAATCGGCTCGCCCGGCAAAAACGCGCCCGTGCCCGCAATGTACACTGGAAATGCCATTGATTAGAAATCCCGACCCCAAAAACGCAGCGTTGTGTAGGCGCGATTTGCAATCGGACTATCTTGATCGCCGCGCAACGCAGTGGTTCTCAAGAAGTCCCATTACAAAAGGGACCTACATTTTTGAAAAAACGCACACCCCATTATGCCCGCCGAACGCAAACGAATTCGACATCGCGTGCCGCAGCTCTTTTTGCCGTGCGACGTTGGGCACGTAATCCAAATCGAGTTCCGGATCGGGCGTGCGCAGGTTTGCCGTCGGCGGCAGAATTCCTGCTTCGATAGCTTTGCAGCACACCACTGCCTCGACGCCCGCCGCGCCCGCGAGACAATGCCCCGTCATGCTCTTCGTCGAGGACACCGCGAGCGAATAGGCGTGAGCGCCGAACACCTGGCGAATAGCCTCGGTCTCGTAGAGATCGTTGAGGTGCGTCGAGGTGCCGTGGGCGTTGATGTAATCGATCGACTCGGGCGCCAACCCGGCGTTCTGCAACGCGCACGACATCGCCTTGGCCATGCCAACGCCCTTGGGTTCGGGCGACACAATGTTGTAGGTCTCGGAGGTCAACGCGGGCAAATGCAACTCCGCATACACGCGCGCACCGCGACGCTGTGCGGCATCGAGCGTCTCGAGCGCCAGCATGCCGCCGCCTTCGCCCATGACGAACCCGCTCCGCTCTTTGTCGAACGGACGCGATGCCGTCGCCACGTCCGCGACGGGTTCCGAGAGCGCCATCAACGAGCCGAAACCTTCGACGTCGAGATAGTTGATCGACGAATCGCCCGCGCCCGCGATCACCACGTCGCATTGGCCCGTCGCGATCAACATCCACGCGTATGCCAAGGCATAGGCCCCGGACGAACACGCGGTGCTCACGACCAGCGACGGTCCGCCAAACTTCTCGCCCAAGCTGACCCATGCCGCAGGCGCATTCGGCATGACCCGAAGAATGCGCTGCGGGTCGGGCGTTGGTTCGCTCCACGTGTAGCACGTGCCGGTCGAACCCATCACCACGCCCACGCGCGATCGGTCAAGCGGGGCGCCGTCGAAATGGGCGTCTTCGATGGCCATCTGCGCGGTGACGACGTTCAGCATGGTTCCGCGTGTCATTTGACTGCGGTGGCGTTTTTTGATGCGGCTCTGGAAAAGTTCGTTCGCGCCGTCGGGTAGTTCCACTCCAAAGGGGCACGCCAGTCCTTCCGGGTCGAAACTCTTGAAGCGGGCGGTAGGCGTTTCGCCTGCCAGCAACCCGCGCCAACTCGTTTCCAGGTCGAGCCCCAGCCCCGTCATCAGGCCGAGCCCCGTCACCACGATGCGCGGATTCGCCACGATCATGGCTTCCACCGTTCAAAGGCCTCTTGAAAGGCATCAGGCGCTTCCACGGCGCGTTGTTGTTGGCGGTCGAAGAAGACGATCTCCGTCTTCGCGCGCAATAGTGTATCGCCGTCACGTTGGATACGGCATTGCAGCGTCAACCGGAAACCATCAAAGGCCACAGGGCGGACGTGGACTTGCAGTGCGTCCATAAACCGCGCGGGTTTGCGAAAATGAAGCCGCATATCATAGAGCACCGGCACGGCATCGCTGCCGTTGATGTCGAATCCTAGACGGGTAATGAATCGTACCCGCGCGCGTTCGAGATACGCCACGAGTTTCGTGTGGTGAACGATGCCGTAGGAATCGACGTCCTCGAACTCCGCTGTGATGTTCAGCGTAAATCCTGCGTTTGCTGCGTCGTTCATGCGTTCGCGCTCCCAGTGAACACGTGCACCTCCGCGACGCACTCGCGCCATGGCGTCCAGCGCAGCCGCACCGCAGTGTCCGCGATAGTGTATTGCGCGCGAAGCGTGGCGGAGAGGTGCAGGCGGGGAGCGTCGTCTTCCCACTCCGCGAGCAGTTCGCATTCGGTGAAGGTATACGGCGCAGACAGCGCTTTATACAACGCCTCTTTACAACAGAATGCCGCGCAGAAACCAGCGGCGGATTTCTGGAAGCGATCGAGTTGTTCCGCGTCGATTCCGCATCCGGCGAGCCGCAACGGCGCCTCAGATGTCCACGTTGAGAATGCCGTTGCCATGTTTCACAATAGCGTTCGTCAGGACGATGATGTCCCCGATCGTGTTGGCGGGTTTCTTCATGAGGCGCCTGCCCAGCGCCTTCAACTCGATGGTGAGGCCGAAGGTCTTGCACACGCTCTCCAACAACGCCAACAACATCAACGAG
>JAKJDA010000166.1 GCA_022706165.1 Candidatus Hydrogenedentota bacterium
CCGCCCTGGGCACATTTTTCAGGAATAGGCGGCACGGCCATGGTGGCAGGTGCGCGCCTTGCGCTTGAAGCAGGCTGGAATATCCGGGGAAGCGATCTGCCCCTATACCCGCCGACTTCGGAAATGGTAAAGGCGCTGGGGGTTCCGGTAGCGACGGAATACGCGGCGGCGAATCTCGATTGGGATCCGGATGTCGTGATCATCGGCAATGCGCTCAGCCGCGGCAATCCGGAAGTCGAGGCGGCCCTCGAACGGCGCCTGCATATCGTCAGCCTCCCCGAATGGCTTAAAGACGTCGTATTGCGCCGCAGACGGCCCATTGCCATATGCGGCACCCACGGCAAGACAACGACCACGGCCTTGACGGCCTTTCTGCTCGACAGGGCAGGCGCCGCGCCCGGATTCCTAATCGGCGGCGAACCCTTGGATTTCCCCCATTCCGCGCGCCTGAGCGATGAAGGCTCCCCATTCGTCATCGAAGGAGACGAATACGACACGGCTTTCTTCGATAAACGCGCAAAATTCCTCCACTACCTGCCCGAGATCGCTGTCGTTACCTCCATAGAATTCGATCACGGCGATATCTACGACGACCTGGCAGGAATCGAACGGGCCTTCCGCCTCATGCTGCGGCAACTGCCCCAAACCGGATCGCTCGCGATCTGCGCCGACAGCCCGGAAGCCCTAGCGTTGCGCCCACACGCCCCCTGCCGCACCCTCACGTATGGCTTCGCACAGAACGCCGATTTCCGCGGCGAAATCGCCCATGTCGCGAGCGGGCTTCTGTCCCTCCGAACGTGGCGCCACGGCAAGCGATGGGGCGAATTTCGCGTGCCCTTGACAGGACGCCATAACGCCCAAAACGCCCTGGCGGCCCTGGCAGTCGCAAGCATAATCGGCTGCGCCCCGGATGCATTGCGCCAAGCCATGCCTGATTTCAAAGGCGTTCGCCGAAGAATGGAAATATTCGCGGAACACAACGGCATCACGTTTGTTGACGACTTCGCGCATCATCCGACAGCCATCCGCGAAACCATCGCCGCCGCACGCATGCGCTGGCCCGCGGCGCGCCTCTGGGCGATCTTCGAGCCGCGTTCGAACACCACCGTAACCAACCGCTTCCAGGGCGAACTGCGCGAAGCATTCGCCCAAGCCGACATCATTCGCATAGGTCCCCTTCACCGCGCAGAACGCCTCCCCGAGGACCAGCGCCTTGACCGCACGACCCTGACCAAAGATCTCCAATCCGCCGGACGCGACGCGCAGGCCGTGGACGCCATCGAGGAAATCGTCGCCGGGATTCTCGAAAAGACGCAGACGGGCGACGTTGTGCTATTCCTGAGCAATGGCGCGTTTGGAGACATTTTCAATCGCGTAAAACAGGCATTAGGAAGCGCGTCCGAATGACGTGGAGACATGCCGTGCAACCGTTCGATCACGACTATGCCGAAAGCTTGCTGCTTCGCGTGGGACGCATCCCCGCCGACGCCAAGCCCGCGTGGGGAACGCTCACCCGCGATGGCCTTGTGGCGCACCTAGCCGACGCCCTCCGCTACGCCATGCGACGATCGCCTGCGCTTCCCTTCTCCGGAAACTGGTTTTCCACGCACATCATCGGTCCCCTTATCATCAACGGCATCGCGCCAATGCCCAAAAACGTCAAAGGCGTCCGACTTCCCAGCGCGCCATGCGACATTGAAGGGCTTCACGCACTCCTCGATGAGTATCTGCATCGTGTGCAATCCGGCGACCTCAATCCCCCTCTCCACCCGTTCTTCGGAGACATCGGCGTCGACAAATGGGCCAAGCTTCACGTGGTGCATTTCGAGCACCATCTGCGGCAATTCGGCGTATAGCGGCATCAACCAACAACCCCTCGCGCTCCTCCGCCCAAATCCGCCGGTTGTGTCACCCGCAAAGATGCGCTAGAGTATGCACCGCCTGTTGTTTCGAGCACATACCAAATCAAAAGGAACCGGTCATGGCTACGCAGAAAAAGAGCGACGGACGCAAGCCGTTGCGGCGCAAGATCTCCCCCGATAACCCACTCATCATCTTTCAGACGAATAACCGCTTTGGTGATTCGGACGAAGGTTTCGGCAAGGGCGACCTATACAAAGAAGCCACGCGCCACGGCCGCGAAGTCGTGCGCGCTTTCAAAGAAGCAGTGCCCGAGGAACTCAAGCCCTACGTCTACCTTGAGGTCAACGCACGACTGCGTGACCACGACAAGCGCCTCGAAGTCATGCGCCGCATCTTCGAGCCGATCGAGGAAGCTGGCATCCCGTGCGATTTCCAGGTCTGCGACCCTCATGATATCTACACACTCGACCCGGAACGTATCGAACGCATCCTGACCGAGTTCGGCTGCGTGCGTTCCATCTGCATCGCGGAGAACGACTATGAGCACTACGCGACGTTCAACGTGCCGCGCTATGCGATGTCGCCGTATGCGCGCTATGCCATCGACGCCATCGAAATGGCCGCGCGGCATGGCCGCCACATCGTCTTCAGCGAGCAGACCGTCAAGCTGATGCACGTCGGTGCGGATGTCCTGAACCAGCCGATGCTCGAAACCATGCGCAAATACAAGGAGTACATCATCCCCATCAACGAGCACCTCGGCCCGCAGCATTTCGCGCGGCAGACCTCGGTGTGGGGGTTGTGGCTGTCGGAGGTGGCCGACCAGTGGGGCGTCGAGCCGCAGTCATGGTGGTTCGAGAACGCGCGCATGATCGAGCCGGGCGTCTTCGGACAAAGCGAACCGAACAACACCCGCATCATGCCGCCGCCGCTATACCGCGCGATGATTCTGCAGGGCGCGATGATGGGCGCAACGGTCTTCGACTTCGAACCGTTCTGGGACCTCTTTGATTACGACAACTCGCGTTGCTTCCGGGAGGTCATCGCCCCGACACTCATCGAGGTGATCCAGCGCAAATTGATCCCGACCAAGGAGCAGGTCATGGCAAAGGCCAAAGTGGCCTACCAGTACGAACTCTGCAAAGACATCAACCAATTCTATGACATTTTGAAGGACGTGGACTATTACCACGCGGAAGGCTATCTCGCGCGCGCGGCATACGGCGTGTACGAGCGGTTCATGGAGCACGAGTACATCCCTAACAAGGATCGCAACTACTTTATCCCGCTGCTGCCGCCGTCGACTTCGAAAACCGTGCTCGACAAGTTCGAGAAGGTCATCAAACAGGGCGAATGTTCCAGCGAAGAGGCCTACGAGGCCCTGTTGCGCAAGTACCACACCAAGCGCGACGGCGCGGGCACGGCCAGCATCATGAGCATGAACGGCTATACCTACGTGAACCAGTCGCACGAGAATCTCTACGAGCGCCAGACCTACAGCATCGACCTGCCCAAACCAGTCCGCGGCATTACTGCCACGCGCACGGACAAGGGCATCGAGCTGAGTTGGCCCGCCGATTCCGGTGCGACCACGTACCACATCCACCGTGCCGAGGGCGAGTGCGTCGTGCGGCCGGTGTCTGCCGACCCATACATTTGGACCGCGCCGAAGGAGGAACTCGAAGACCCTGAGATGTTCAATGTCATGTCCGTCTACGAGGATCCGACCAAGGCCAACGCGAAGGCCGCGCCGCCCAAGGCCAACGACTTGTTGCCGGAGATCGGCCAGTCGAAAAAAGCGGCCTATGTCGATACAACCGCGAAGAAAAACACGACGTACACCTATACGGTCACCGCAACGACCAAGACGATGGAACGGCGCGACGGGACGGTGAACTACCTCGACTATTTCGTGTTCAGCCAATCCCAGAGCCTCGCGGCGGAAGAAGTGACCGTGCCCGCAAAAGGCGAGGCCGTTGCGCGCGCGATAGTCGAGCCGGAAGACCCGCGCCCGGCGAGTCAGGTATGGCACCCAATCCTTACCGGCGCAGAAGGCCCCCATAAGCGCATCGCCCTCGAGATCGTGCAGCGTCTCGACGAGTTCAAGGCCGCCTACGACGGTGCGAATTGGCGCCGCATCACGGACCTCTACTCATCGCGCTACCAGGATCCGAACGGCTTTCACCGCGAATACGTGGGGCGCGCCTGGAAATGGTGGTTCTTCCGTAGCAACTCATTCTGCTACTTGCGACAGATTCGCCAATGGTTTTTCGACGATTACGCCGAGACCGGCGAAGTCCGTGTGCACATGTTCAGCTTGTGCCGCGCATTGCGCAAGGATGATCGCCCCTTCGGCTCGGGCTACGGTGGCACCATCCGCATCCCGCGCAACAAGCACGAGGACGTGACGTTCACGTGGTCGAAGGATGCCGACGGCGTCTGGCGTATCATCCACACCGAGCCGGCCCTGCCGTGCTTCGAGGAAATGTTGTGGAACAGTCGCGGCGGCGACAACAAGACCGCGAAGCTCAGGCCAGGCATTGATGATTGAGAAAACCAATTAGCAGGCAGGATTAGTAATTCTATGCCAATCGCTGCGAAAAATTCGCGACGACGCAGGAGGACTGCTTCGACATGCCGTCACTGCAACGCAACGTTGCTTGTCACGACCGACTTCTCAAATAGCGTTCTGCCCGCAGCAGGGCGATGATAGAAACGGCATCGGTGATCTCGTTCGCATCGACCATGGCAAGCGCCTGTGCAAACGGCATCTTCCTGACGCACAACAACTCGGTCTCGTCCGGATCGGCATCGGTCTCCGTCAGGTCTTCCGCGAGAAATACATAGCCGGTTTCAGAAGAAATGCAATTGCTAAGATGAATCGCCCCCCCAAGCGGCGTCCACGTTCGCGCCACAATCCCCGCCTCCTCGCGCAGTTCGCGTTGGATAGCCGTCAACGGATCCTCGCCCTCCTCGGCGCCGCCCTCGGGCACTTCCCACGAATAACAGTCGAGCGGGTATCGATACTGTCCAACGAGATAGACCTCGCCGTCTCCCGTCATCGCAACAGCGCCCGTCGCGATGCGCGTCTCGACGACGCCATAGATGCCGGGCCGCCCGTCGGGACGCGTCACTTGGTCCTCGCGAACGGAAAACCACGGGTTCCTGTAAATGGGCTTGGACGATAGTGTTTTCCACGGGTTGTGCATTAAGTTCCTTCTGGCAGCGCTATTCCGGCGGAAAGAACATCGCCTCAACATACGCGCTATGAAAATCGGGGTCCAAGGACAACTCGACATGCTCGGTTTGACGGGCGATCCTCTCCGCACGGACGCGCGCCGAACGCGACATCGCGGCCATGCGCGCCCCCGTCAACGCGCTGTTCCCGATGAACGAAACCTTCTCGCGCGGCACATCCGGCGGAAGCAGGCCGATCCGCTGCGCATTGTCGAGCCGGATATAATTTCCAAACGCGCCCGCCACCAACAGTTCGCCGATCGCCGATGGCGCAAGGGCCTCGCGCTTGAGCAACGTCAACATCGCCGAACGAATGGCCGCCGTCGCCAACTGCAATTCGCGAATATCGCCTTGCGTCAAGGTGATTGCCGCGCCAGTGGCAGTCTCCTCCGCACGCGCAATGACGAACTGCGTCCCATCCTCGCCGGGAATAAGGCGATCGCGCAACGCCTGCGGAACCGCGCTGGGCGCGTCTTCAGCGGTTAGCAACAATCCCTCCGGCATGAGAAGTCCCGATCGCAACAATTCCGCCGCAACGTCAATCAACGCGGAACCGCAAATCCCCGCAGGGCGTCCGCCCCCAATCACTTCATAGGACACATCGCTGCCCAACCGTATCTTTTCAATCGCTCCAGCCGCCGCACGCATGCCGTGCGTAATGCGCGCCCCCTCAAACGCCGGACCCGCGGCGCAAGACGCCGCCCACAAACGGTCCTGCCGCTTCACGGCGATCTCGCCGTTCGTGCCGATGTCAACAAGCATCACAGGGCCTTCAGCGTCGTCAAAATGCGCGGCCAGCGCCCCCGCAACCGTATCGCCCCCAACAAAACCGCCGATGATCGGAAACAGATAGGCGTGTGCACGTGGGTGAATGTGCAGTCCGAGTTCCATGGCGGAAACGTAGAGGGATTCGGATGTGGCAGGAACGAATGGCACTTCGCCAAGCGCGCGCGGGTCAACGCCAGCGAGCAAATGCTGCATGGTTGTGTTGCCTGCAAAAACCGCTTCGTAGATGTGCTCGCGGTCCACGCCCGCCTCGAGAGCAAGTTCGGCGATCATGTCGTTGATCGCGCCGATCACAGCCTGTTGCAGGTGCGGCAGCCCCTCGCGATTCTCGCGCGAGTACTGAATTCGCGCCAAAACGTCGTCGCCATGTCGCGTTTGCGGATTTAGACGGCTCGCACGCGCCAGCACGGCGCCGTTCACGCAATCCACGAGTACGCCGACCAATGTCGTTGTCCCAATGTCGAACGCCGCCGCGACGCACGTGGCCGTCGCGTCGCCCTCTTCAAAATCGAGCAACAGCCCGTCTGCACAGACAGCCGTGCCCGCGAATCCCCACGTCCGCAATCGCGACGGCAACTCGCGCAATAAACTTAGTCCCGTTTTGCATGCGCCTGCTACGTGCATCAGACGTTGCAGATCGGACACGTCGTCGCCGAGGATCGGACTGCCTAGCTCAACGTGTTTCTTGCAGATGACAGGATCGGCGACGGCGCCGCTCTCCTCGATGCCCTCCGTGAGAATTTTGTAGGACTGCGCCAACAGCGAAGCCGTGGGCACCTCGACAATAGACGGGGTAATTATGCGCGCGCAACAAGCAAGCCGAACTCCCT
>JAKJDA010000167.1:0-294 GCA_022706165.1 Candidatus Hydrogenedentota bacterium
GGTTTGATTTGAGATGTGCCACTTTGTGTGCCACTTTTTTTGAAAAACATGTAGTACATGGGGTAGCATGTGGATCAGAGTTGAATGAAGCCAAGTGGTTGGCTCTGCGCTAATTACTTGCTATCAAAGAGCTTAAGAGGAACGACCTTCCAGCGCTCATAACCCAAAGGTCGTAGGTTCGAATCCTACCCCCGCTACCATTTGTTGGTAAAGGACTTGCACTAGTTGCAGGTCTTTTTTTTTGCCCCTTGTACCCGGTTTTGCACCCGGTCGGCGGGGAAACATGGGACTTGC
>JAKJDA010000167.1:304-6691 GCA_022706165.1 Candidatus Hydrogenedentota bacterium
TCGAGGACGAAGTTCTCATAACCCAAAGGTCGTAGGTTCGAATCCTACCCCCGCTACCAATTGATTCTCAGGGACTTGCAGCGAAAGCGGCAAGTCCCTTTTACTATGTTTGTACCCAGACTTGTACCCAAGGGACTTGCCGACGAAAGGGAATACTACCCATGGCAAGTCTCAAGAAACGCGGCACAACCTACTACATCCAGTTCTACCGAAACGGCAAGGAGGTCCGGAAGTCGCTCGACACGGCGTCCCATCAGGTCGCCAGAGAAAAACTTCGGCAGTTCGAGTCCGCTCGCGCGCGCGGCAACGACGACCCGCTGCCCACCCGGACGCCCATCGCCCCGGTCGTCACGGCCTACGTCGCGCACATTCACCAGACCAAGACGCGCAACGGCTACAAGGTCGACCTCTGGTATCTCCGGAAACCTTCGGCAAAAGCGTCAAGTTGTCGCAAGGCTGCATCGAGATTGCCACACGAACACAAAAACGGTTTGTCGGACTTGTCGCCCCGTATGGCCGCCAAATGATGAATGCGGCCGGTCTCACGTCCGACCTCCACATCGATAACGATGCATTTTGAGACGATGTCAGGTTCACACATTATCCCAACCGTTCACATCTTCCTTCCGACAACAACGCCGTTGACCCACGAGGATGCGATCAGCCAGATCTCGGCGCTGCAATTGTTGCGGAACCTGGGTTGCCTACGCGACCTCTTCCTGCGCATCCCCACCCATCCCAACAAAGAAATCCACCCACTCCTGCCCGACCACTGGAAACGCGACATCCTCCCGAACCTCGACGCACCGTCCAGGCAGTAGCCTCACGCTACCCCGCGACATCCCCTGCTGCACATCCATCGCGGCTACGTCGTTCACAGAACGTTTACGTTTTGTCAACTTGAGCCCATTTTAGACGAGGTCCGGCATGTACGCCTTTATTTATGCACCCTACAAAACTGGGCATCGTTGATCTATTGGGGTCGCCACGGGAAATGTGTTACAATCGGCCCCGTGTGCCGAGGGCCGCGCCGATGTCCGGCGCAACGAACCCTCGACGAGTCATGCAACCAGGAGACAATGAATGAACACCCGTTTTTTTTCCAAGGCCCTGATCGGGGTCGCGGTTGGCGCTGTTTTGCTTATGTGCGCCGGCCCGGCTGTGCTCGCAGCGGACGAAGCGCCCGCGCCTGCTCCCGCTGCGCCCGCGCCGGCGGCCGGTTCCAGCGCCGGCGGGGATGACGTGACAATAGTGGCGAAAGTCAATGACATGGTGATCACGAAGGAAGAATTCGATCGCGCTCTCGCCAGTCAGATGAAAAACCCCATGATGCACCCCCCGCAAGGATCGCCGGGCGAGGCCGCCCCCAAACCCACCGCCGAAGCGGAAAAACAACTGATCCAGCAGATGATCGACAGCAAACTGTTCGCGCTGATCGTCCAACAAGCCAACATCGAAGTGTCGGACGAGGAACTGGCCACGCACCTGAACGATTTCAAGAGTCAATTCGCGTCCGAGGAGGAGCTCAAGGCGCGCCTTGCCTCCGCCGACGTCACCCTCGAACAGTTGCCGGAGAAGATGCGGGAAAGCATCGCCCGGAACAAGTATGCCAAAACCCTGTCCGACAGCATTACGGTTAGCGACGAGGACGTGCAGAAAATGTACGACGAACTGAAGGCGGGCGGTCAGATGAAGCGTCCGGAAGAAACCGTGGACGTCGCCCATGTCCTCGTTCTTGTGAAAGAAGACGCCGACGAAGCCGCCAAGAATGCCGCCAAGGAAAAAATCGACGCGGCATACAAACGGGCGACCGAAGGCAAAGAGGATTTCGCCAAGATCGCCAAGGAACTCTCCGAGGACCCCGGCTCGAAAGACAACGGCGGTTTGTATTCGGACACGCCGCGCGGCCGGATGGTGCCCGAATTCGAGAAGGCGATGTTCGAAACGCCCGTTGGCGAGATCAGCCAACCCTTCACCACGAAATACGGCTGGCACATCGTCAAGACGATCGCCCGGCATCCGGCGGGCGACGTGCCCTACGAGGAAGCGAAGGAAGTATTGCGCCAGGGCATGCGGGACCCTCGCGGCCCGCTGTTCCAGACAAAATTGAAAGAGAAGCTCGAAGAGGTCCGTTCCAAGACCAAAATTGACATTCTCTACACGCCGAAGGACACGGAGCCCGCGCCTTCCGTCGTGCTGCCGCTGAATGACGCGGCCCCTGCCAGTTCAGACGCCGCGGCGGCCGGAGGCGGCGCCTAACCCGAACCGCGCGCACGATCTGTTGTTGCGACGCCCGGCTATGGAGCCGGGCGTCTTTTTATTCTATTCCGGCTCCGGATTGCCGGAAAGAGCCCGTCTGCGGTATACTGGCGCCCGCGCCCCTCGCCTAGCCCGCATTTCTCGCCGCGTGCGACGAAAGCGCGAGAGCAATGATCGCTGCCACGCGCGGACCATTGCGGCGCGGAAACAAAAGGACTCGTGACATGTCCGCCTCCAGCTCGGTCAGTTCATCGATGTCGTGGGAACGGGACGCCCGCTTTTCTCCGATGCCGGACAGGCATATCCGCAACCTGCGCCTGCTCGCTTTCGGCTCCCTATTCGGGCGCGTCGGCGTGGAACTCCTCACCATCTATCTCACCAGCTTCAATCCTGCCCTGAACATATGGGGCGATCTGTTGGGGCTGGGCGCCACGCTGTTTCTATGCCTCGTCGTCGTGTACGTGAGCTATCGGGTGGCCCGTTTCGGGAGCGTGTTGAAGCTATTGCTCGCGGCGACTGTTCTCCTGGCGATTCCCCAAGGGCTTGACGTAGCGTACGGGGTGTACCGGGCCGAGGTGATGCCCGCGTTCTTTCAACGGGGCGGCCCCTACGTTTATCTGAAAAATTTTGCAGTCATCACGGGCGTGATGTTCCTGTTGCTGGGTTTTTATGAGGCCTTGTTTGCCGCGTTCCGAACCGAACAGGCCCTTGCCCAGGACCGGCAGCAGTTGCTGCGGGAAGCCGCCGAACGGGAACGCGCGGAACGGGCGCTGCGCGAGAGCGAAAGCCGGTTCCGGCGAGTGCTTGAGAACTCGAAAGACATCATATTCGAGCTCAATTTGGACACGCGGGCATACGAATACATGAGCCCTTCGAGCGAGCAATTGTTCGGGTTCTCTGCGGCGGAAGTGGCCGCGATGGGAACACGAGGCGTCTCGCATCGGGTGCATCCAGAAGACCGCGATCGCCGCTATGCCCATTTCAAACAAGCCATCGACGATTCCGCGCCCGCCACGCCCCTCATGCCGATCGAATACCGGATTCAGGTCAAATCCGGGGAATACCGATGGGCCAGCGAGACTTGGAACGTCATCCGAAACGAAACAGGACGCGCGACGGCCATCGTGGGAACATTGCGGGACGTGACCGAAACCAAGTCGGCCGAACAGGCCATCCGCGAAAGCGAGGCGCGCCATCGCGCCCTGCTCCATGCCATCCCCGATCTCATGTATGTGCTCTTCGAAAATGGATATGTGATCGATCTCCGCGAGACTCCCCTCGCAACCTCCGCCGATACGGCGATCGAGGACAAGGCGATAAAGCGCGCCGAGCATCTGTTGCCGGGCGATCTGGGGCGGCAGGCCATGATCTGTTACCGGCGCGCCGTGGACACGGGCAGGGTGCAGGTGCTCGAATTCGTCCGCCCCACAGCGGGAGAAGTGGCCTATCTGGAGGCGCGTTTCGTGATGAGCGGCCCCGACGAAGTGTTGGTCATCGTGCGCGACAACACGGAACGCATTCGCCTGGAACGGGAAGTGCTCGACGTCAGCACCCAGGAGCAACAACGCATCGGACAGGACCTGCACGATGGCCTGGGGCAGCAACTTACGGGCATTTTGTGCCTGAGCATGGGCATGGTGAACAGCTTGACGGAACGCGGCATCAAAGAGGCGCAGGACGCGGCGGAAATAGCGCTCCTCGTGAAGCAGGCCATCGCCCAAACCCGATCGCTCGCGCGCGGACTGAGCCCCGTCATCCTCGAACAGCATGGCCTTCCCACCGCGCTGGAAGACCTTGCCCGGAGAACGCGCGAAATTTTCAAGACGGCCTGCGTGCTCGAAGCGCGTCAATACCGGACCGTCCACAGCAAAATCGTCGAGGAACAGTTGTATCGGATCACCCAGGAAGCCGTCAACAACGCTGTGAAACATGCAAAATCCGAGCAAATAATCATCACCTTGGAAACCCAAGGGCGGCGAACGCTCTTGGCCATCCGGGACGACGGCATCGGCCTTCCCAAGGACGACGGCAGCCGGGGCAGGGGCATGGGCTTGCGAAATATGGAGTATCGCGCTAGGATGATAGGCGCCTCGCTGACAATCGATCCGAATCCCAGCGGGGGAACCCGGGTGACGTGTTGCGTGGAAAGCGACGGCGCCGTTGGGAATGCGACAGGGAATGCCTGAGGCTGCCCGGTTCAATCCGGCGCTCGGCGAAGGAAAGGCAACGAAACGGTAATGGAAACGGTGGAAGAACAAAAACAGCGAATTCTGGTGGTGGATGATCACAGCATTGTGCGGCGCGGATTCGCCACGCTCATCAACCAACAGCGGGACATGATTGTCTGCGGCGAAGCGGAAACGGCCGAAGAAGCGCTGCGGCAGATCGAGAATTGCCGTCCGGATTTGGCCATCATCGATCTGAGCCTGAAAGACTCGATCAGCGGCATAGACCTGATCCGCGAGATCAAGCGCCAATTTCCGGGCGTTCTCATGCTGGTCGTGTCCATGCACGATGAAGGTCTCTACACGGAACGCGTGTTGCGGGCCGGCGCCAAGGGCTATATCATGAAACAGGAAGTGGATTCGGAGATGATCCGGGCCCTTCGCTGCGTGCTCAACGGCGGCGTGTACCTCAGCGAAAACATGAACAGCCAAATCTTGTCGGGTGACGGAACGCGGAGGACGCGCTATTCGGAATCGATGATCGAACAGTTGAGCGACCGCGAATTCGAGGTGTTCCGTCTGCTGGGGCGGGGTCTCGGCACGCGCCGCATTGCCGAAACCCTGAATGTCGGCATCAAGACCGTCGAGACGTTTCGAAGCCGCATCAAGGAAAAGCTCGGCATCGAAGACGGCAACCAACTGGTGCAAGTCGCCGTCGAATGGGCCGTCCGCAACGGGATCACCTGACGGTCGCCGGAAAAACGTCTGGATTGCCGCGTCCTGCATCCTGTCGATCGGGCGTTCTCGAAAAATGCGCCCCCGCCGCATAGGCTTGCCGGTTGGGACATGTGTCCGTCGCTTTCCGGACTTTTTCGCAACACCTGCACGGAAGCGCCGTTCCCGCGCGCGGCGCCGCGCCGGAGAAACGGCGGGAAATGAGAAATTCAGCGGAGTGAACCGTGGCGGAAAAGGCGTACATACAAACCTTCGGCTGTCAGATGAACGAACATGACAGCCAGCGGATGCGCGAAGTCCTCATCCGGAATGGCTACGAGATGACCCAGGAAGCCGCCGAAGCGACCGTCATCTTGCTGAACACCTGTTCGGTACGGCACAACCCCGAGAACAAGGTGTACAGCGAACTTGGCCGCTTGCGCAAACTGAAAGCGGCGAACCCGGCTCTTGTCATCGGCGTTGGCGGATGCGTGGCCCAGCAAGAGGGAGAGGCGATCCTCGCCCGCGAGACCGGACCATTTTTTTCATCTGCCCGAGATGATTGCGCAGGCGCAAGCGGGCGCGCGCGTCCTGATGACCGAATGGGCCGGTCGGCCTCCGGATCGCATCGTCAATTTCATTCCCGAGGAATACGTCGAATCGGGACGTGTCGAGGGCTGCCGGGCGTACGTCGCGATTACGCGCGGCTGCGACAACTTCTGCTCGTTCTGCATCGTTCCCAAGACCCGTGGCCGCGAAGTCAGCCGCGATCCCGGCAACATCCTGCGCGAGGTGCGCCGTCTCGTTCAAAACGGAGCCAAGGAAATATGGCTCCTGGGACAGAACGTGAACCGCTATCAGGCGGGCGGCTGCGGCTTTTACGAGTTGCTCGACGCGGTGTCGGAGGTCGAGGGACTCCGGCGCCTGCGCTTCACTTCGCCGCACCCGAACGGCTGGAACAACGCGCTGTCGGACCTGATGGCGGCGCGGCCGGCGGTCTGCAATCATCTTCATCTGCCGTTCCAGGCGGGTTCGGACCGCGTGCTGGAACGGATGAACCGGCAGCACACCATCGGCGAGTACCTCGATAAAGTCCGGTATCTGCGCGCGGCGATGCCCCGCATCGAGTTGACCACCGATCTGATCGTCGGATTTCCTTCGGAAACCGAGGAGGATTTTGAAGGGACGTTGCGCGTGCTCGAAGAGGTGCGCTTTAGTCAGCTCTTTTCGTTCAAGTACTCGCCTCGGC
>JAKJDA010000168.1 GCA_022706165.1 Candidatus Hydrogenedentota bacterium
GGCCGCCGCTACGCCGTTGGCTTCGGAGGATGCGGCGGAAGACGAGGCGAAGGCCGGACGTACAGCTTCCGCCGTACCGGCGCAGGATGCCGCCTCGACGGATTATCGGGCAATTTTGCCTGGGGGAGAGCGCAAGAGCGATCTGACGCCTCTTGGCATTTGCGACATGAATGGAAATGCCGCTGAGTGGACTCGAACCCTTTATGCCCAGCCTGGATCGCCGACCGTGGGCGCCCGCCCGGATTTTGGCTCTTTGCTCGTGGTTCGCGGCGGAAGCGCCGTCAATATGCCTTCCTACCCTCTCGCCGCTCGTTCGTACGAACGCTTTGAACAGCGCAGACCCGACCTCGGCTTTCGTTGCGTGTTCGATCTCCCGAGCGATCTCGCGTCGGTGGATGCCCTGTTGAACCGTTAGGGGCCGTTGCGGAGGCTATTTCTCAAACCCACGATTCCGGCGGAACGGGCCGCAGCCTGCGTGACGTTGGCCGTTCTCTCAGGCATAATGTAGCCAGTCTTTATGTTGCCAGCGAAGATATGTCTTACGCCCCATCTTTCTCAGGATTCGGATATGCAAGCGAAAACACGTTCCAAGACAAAATCGACGGGCGCGAACGGCGCGCCGCCGTCGTTGCATGATTGCATCGTCATCAAGGGCGCGCGCGAGCACAATTTGCAGAACCTGAACGTCACCATCCCGCGCAACAAGCTGGTGGTGATTACGGGCTTGAGCGGGTCGGGCAAGTCGAGTCTCGCGTTCGACACGATCTACGCCGAGGGGCAACGGCGCTACGTCGAGAGTTTGTCGGCGTATGCGCGGCAGTTTCTGGAAATGATGGAGAAGCCGGATGTCGACCTCATCGAAGGCCTGAGCCCGGCCATCTCCATCGAGCAAAAGACCACGCATCGCAACCCGCGATCGACGGTCGGCACGGTCACGGAAGTCTACGATTACCTGCGCCTGTTGTTCGCGCGCGTGGGAACGCCGCACTGCCACAAATGCGGCAAACCCATCCAATCGCAGACGCCGCAGGCCATCGTCGACTCGATCCTCGCGTTGCCGGAAGGCGCGAAGGTGCAGATTCTCGCGCCGATCGTGCGGCAGCGCAAGGGCACGTATCAGAAGGCCATCGACGACGTGAAGCGCCGCGGGTTCGTGCGCGTGCGCGTTGATGGCAAGGTCTACAGCGTCGAAGACACTATTGAGTTGGAACGCTACGTGAAGCACGACATCGACGTCGTGGTCGATCGCATCGTGATCAAGAGCGGTTTGCAAACGCGCGTGACCGATTCCGTCGAGACGAGCTTAACGTTGGCGGACGGGATCATCCGCATCGCGATGGACTTGCCCGACGGGACGTCGCGCGAGGTGTTGCAGAGCGAGCATTTCGCGTGCGTCGACTGCGGCATCAGCTCTGAGGAACTCGCGCCGCGCATGTTCTCGTTCAATAACCCCCACGGCGCCTGCCCCGAATGCACCGGCCTCGGCACGACGATGGAAGTCGACGTCGATCTGGTCGTGCCCGATGCGAACCTTTCGATTGCGCAAGGCGCGATCAAGCCGTGGAACATCCACAGGGTGCTCGATGGCCCTTATCGTCGCGCCTTGCGCAGTCTGTGTCATCATTTCGAAGAGGGCGAACACACGCCCTGGTGCGATCTGTCGGAGAACCTCCAACAAGCAATCCTCTACGGCACCGAAGCTATCGTCGATTTTTCCTACGGTAACGAGCGCGGCGGGGGAGAGTGGCTGCGCGCGTTCGAGGGCGTCATTCCGAACATCACGCGTCGCATGAAAGACACGGAGTCGAACTGGGTGCGCGATACCTTCGCGGAGTTCATGGCGACGAAAACGTGCTCTGTCTGCAAAGGCGCACGGCTGCGGCCCGAATCGCGATCGGTGCTTGTCGGCAAGCAGAACATCATGGACGTGACGGGCATGTCCATTCGCGAGGCGCTCGAATTTTTCCAATCGCTCCAGCTTACCGAAACCCAGCAACTCATCGCCGTGCGCATTCTCAAGGAAATCCGCGAACGCTTGGGCTTTCTGGTCAACGTCGGCCTTGATTACCTTTCACTCGACCGCAACGCGGGAACGTTGTCTGGCGGCGAGTCGCAACGCATCCGCCTCGCGACGCAGATCGGTTCTGGGCTGACTGGCGTGCTCTACGTGCTCGATGAGCCCAGCATCGGCCTGCATCAACGCGACAACAAGAAACTCATCGTCACGCTTGACCGCCTCCGCGATCTCGGCAACACGGTGATCGTCGTCGAACACGACGAAGAGACCATTCGCGCGGCGGATTATGTGCTCGATCTCGGGCCAGGCGCGGGCGTGCACGGGGGACGGGTGGTTGCCGAAGGCCCGCCGGAAGCGATCATGGCGAACCGGGAATCCTTCACGGGTCAATACCTTACCGGCGCGTTCCAGGTTTTTTGTCCGGAAACGCGGCGCAAACCGAACGGCAAGTCCATCGTCATTCATGGCGCGCAGCACAACAATCTTCAGAACATCGACGTGACGTTGCCGCTCGGCGTGTTCGTGTGCGTGACCGGTGTCAGCGGTTCGGGAAAGTCGAGCCTTATCAACGAGACGCTGTTCCCCGCGTCGTGGCAAACACAAGTCCATCGAGGGCCTCAAGCACATCGACAAGGTCATCGATATTGATCAGTCGCCGATTGGGCGCACGCCGCGTTCGAATCCCGCGACATACACCGGGTTGTTCACGCCGATCCGCGATATCTTTTCGCGCACGCCTGAAGCGCGTGCACGCGGGTACAAGCCCGGGCGCTTCAGTTTCAACGTCAAGGGCGGACGGTGCGAGACGTGCGAGGGGGATGGGGTCATCAAGATCGAGATGCATTTCCTGCCGGACGTGTATGTGCCGTGCGAGGACTGCAAAGGCGCGCGCTACAATCGCGATACGTTGGAGGTGCGGTTCAAGGGCAAGACCATCGCCGAAACCCTCGACATGACCGTCGAGGAAGGATGCGAGTTTTTCAAGAATATCCCCATGGTCTCAGGAAAATTGCAAACCTTGAACGACGTCGGTCTTGGTTACATTCGATTGGGTCAATCCGCGACGACCTTGTCCGGGGGAGAGGCGCAACGCGTCAAGCTGGCCACGGAGCTGTCGAAACGGCAGACCGGTCGCACGTTGTATATCCTCGACGAGCCCACGACCGGCCTGCACGCCGTCGACATCGACAAGTTGTTGCGCATGCTGCACCGGCTTGTGGACAACGGCAATTCGGTGCTTGTCATCGAACACAATCTTGACGTGATCCGCACCGCCGACTGGATCGTCGACCTTGGCCCCGATGGGGGGGATCGCGGGGGGCGGATTGTCGCCGAGGGAACGCCGGAACAGGTAAGCAGGGCGAAGGATTCGTATACGGGCCAATACCTCAAGATGGCGCTGAAGGCACGAAGACTCGGTTCGTGATTTCGCACGCGGCGAGTGGGCGCCGGGGCATCATTCGCTTAGGAGAAGGAACCATCCTTTTCCGGGGGAGACGGATATGGAATCGGTGGGCGCAAAAACTGCTTCGTCTTGCAACGTTTCCATCCTCGGGGCGATGAGTTTGGCGTGGGCGGGACGCAAGCCGAGCGCTTTCCAGTCGATGACGAGTTTGATCGGCACGGGGTCCTTGGCCCAACTCGCCACAACGATGAGCGTTTGTTTGGGCCGCACATAGGCCGTGGCCAGCACGTTCTCGTTATCTGTCGTTACGGGACAGGCGGGACTCCAGTAGCCTTCCATGCGCGCCTTGTCGATGCCGAAGTCGTTCCATAGTTTCCAAATGGGGCCCGGATTGCCCTGCCATCCGAGACGACTCGTCATGCCGTAGATCATGCCGCGATATGGATTGCCGCCGCCTTGGAGCATTTCTCCGTACAGTCCAAACGGTATCCCGGAGATTTCGACCAGCCAATAATCCGGCGTTTCGTCATAGTCGTAGAGTTCGCCGAACCAGAGGCTGTCGATGTAGGGCAGGTGCTCCATGTATTGGTTCATCGGACTGGACAGTCCGTATTCGGGGGAGAAGTTGTTGCCGGAGTGGAAGTCGATGAGCGATCCCGGACGGGCGGTTTCCATCACCTTGCGCAGGCGTTTCATGATCTCGCGGTCGTAGCCGATGCCGTCGAGGTAGAGTCCGTCGATGCCGACGTTCTTCATGAGCCACGCCATGCCTTCGAGATAGTAATTGTGCCAGCGCGACAGGCCCTGCGTCGCGATGGAGCCATCGACCTCGCCGTTCGGCAAGTTCGGTTCGTGCCACGCAGGCACATAGCCGGTCACCAGGTGTTCTTGCATCCATGAATATCCGCCGCCGCCGCCGTGCACGTAGACTTCGTCGTCGAGGCTGCGCAGCGCCCATATTTCGCGCGCGCGATTCGTCAATTCGCGCACGGTGTAGTAAATCTTCACGTTGGCGCCCTTTGCGTGGGCCTCGTCGACGTAGGGTTTCAATTTGTCCACGGTCAGGAATGGGTAGTTGATATAGGGGTTCAGGGCATTCCCTTGGTGTACGTTGACGATGTTGGCTCCCTGGGCGATGACTTCGTCGATCGAAGCGATGGAGGGGACGCCCGGCTGGATATACCGTTGGGACCAATGCCGGTTGTCGAGCGGTTTGAGGGGGGTGATTAAGAGCCCGAACCGAAAAGGCAGTTCCATTCCAGGCTCGATCGTGCGCGGTCCGCTGAAGGCCTTCAGCAACACAACGCCATCTTCGTCGGCGATCGTGCAGCCGCCCTGTCCCTCATTCGCCCAGGATGCGGGCGAATTCGAAAGAGAATAGGTTTCCCATGTATCCTTTGCATCTTTCAGCTTGCACCGCATTCCTGCGGAAACGCCCCCAAGCCACACGCTGTTGTTTGCGTGGCGGCTGTCCCATCGCCATTCCCATTCGGACGGACGATCGCCGCCTTTGCGGCCCATGCCCATCATGTAGGGGACCGCATCGCCGCGATATGGGATCTCGATGCGGATGTCTTTCACGGAGGTCGTCTCGCTTGCCCGCACGGTGATCGCGTAGCCGATGTAGCCGTCGAACTCCATCTTCGCGTGGACGGACACTGCGAACGGACCGCTCGTCAGCGTTGTGCCCCATGTCGCCACCCCCGGTCCTTGTCGACGCGTCACGACGCGAGGCCCCGTCAGTTCGACCGGTCCGGCGTCGGTTTCGATGATGAATCGCATGGGTTCGGCCAGCAGATCGTGCGCGCCTGCGCGGGCCTGCGCGAGGAGGCCATCCTCCGAGACGGTGACCGTGCGGCCCAGACAGGAAACCGCGCGGTCTCCGAGTTGCAGCGGCGCGTATGGCGCCACAACCTCGTCGTTCATGCCGATGTTGGAGTTCAGCCAGCGCAGGCGCGACATGTTTGCGGGATCGTCGTCGCCGTGATTGACTGCGACGACGTTTGAGACTTCCAAGGCCAATGCGATGCGGGCAGGTTCGGCTCCTTCGGGCGAAACGAGAATCTCGCCTTCGTAGCGGCCGCTCTTGGCGAACTCGGGCACGTCGATAAGGCACCACAAGGGTTTTACGGCGCCTTGGCGCACCGAGAACGTGCGCGTAAACGGCCGCCCAAGACAATCGCGTCCGCCGAGGTTGATGCAACGCATCGCCGACGCGGGGATCGTCGCGCCGTCATGCGAGCGCAGATCGGAGAACGTCACGGTGAGCGTGCTGATCGCTTGCCGGGCCGCGTAGATACCGAGTTGAAGCGCGTAGCACTCGCCACGGTCCGCTTCGCCGCGGAATGCTGGCTGCGGGCCGCTCGCGATCCAGCGGCTTGGAAGATCGTTCGTCATGCGGACCGGATAGGCGCGGTCTTCGGGGAACACGAGATAGGACTCCGCATGCGCATCCAGCAGGCGCTTGATCTCGTCCGCCGTGGCGGCGAGTTCCATCGGATCAAAGCGGTCGAACTCGCTGCGCGCCTGGAACGCGACTACCGCGGCTTGAGGGAACGCGCGCCAGGTTTCCTTGCCGACGTTGGCGGCGTCAAGCGCGTTGCGTTGGAGCCAGGCGGGGTCCGCCGTGTCGCTTGGAGGGTTGTAGACGGCAAAATGGATGTAATCGGGCTTTGTGTGGGTGCAGGGCATGTAGTAGACGCCGTACTCGCCGGGAACTGTCGCCGGCTGAAACGCGATGTCGCCGTATTCGCGATTGACGGCCAAGCGCACGACGTTGCGGATGCGTTGGCCCGTCGCCAGATCGACCACAATCACGTCTTTGAGCCACGGCGACGGATCGTGCCTGCGCCACGGAATATGCGCCCACACGGCGGACGCCGGATCGTCTGCTCGCACCACTGCCCGGTGATTGCCCCATTCGCCCGGCCATGCGGCGACCGAATAGGGGATGGCGTCTTCCGCCGCCCACGCGGAAATGGCGGTCCCTGTAAGGAGCGCCGCCAGCAAGAACCCGGGAGCGTTGTGTAGGATGTTCATGCGTCTTCCCCATGCGCCACATTGTCGAGGGTGGCTTCATCTCTATCGGAACGCGAAGATGGAAACATCGCCGAGGGGCGTTCTTCTAATGAATCGAGATCATGTGATCGATGGCCGTGCGCGCTTTCATGATGGTATCGGCGGGCAACACGATCTCATACTGAAGATTCTCCAGGGCGGCCAAGGTGTCTTCGAGCGTGATGAGGCCCATGTAGGGGCAGCGAATAC
>JAKJDA010000169.1 GCA_022706165.1 Candidatus Hydrogenedentota bacterium
GCAAAGGCTCCGGAAACGCCGCGTAGTTATACGCCAACCCCGTGGCGACAAGATACCCATGCGCCGCGCGGGGAATATCGCCCGCATCGAGGGCGTCGTCCGCTTGGCGCAAAAACTCCTCCTGCATTCGCCCTCGCACGCGAAGAGATTCGTATGCCTGCGCGGCGCTGGTGTATTTTCCATGCCGGACGGCATTATCGCCCAGTTCGAGCAGCAACTGCCACGGAAGCTGCGCCGGGCGAAGCGCGCGCAGTTCGTTTTCGATGTGCCGCCACGTTTCCGCTTCGGTGACCTTGTGGAGGGCGCGTTGGAATTCCGCAGAAGCGGCCATCTCCCGCGAAGGAAGCAGATAACGGTACTTGGGAACGTCAAACCGCTCCGTAGAACTCGTTCGCGCGGGCGAAAACGGCAGAAACAACAGCCGGAAATTGACGATATCGCCCTCCAGGACCGCCTTGGCGATCGCGTGCGCGATGGTTTCGGACGAAACAACCTTCTCGACAGGTTGCGCCGTTTTCCTCTGTGCTGCCACGGTGTAGGGTTCTCCTTGTCGCGGGCATGCTCCCGCCGCCGCATGCAGCGGGAAGCAAACCGTCCCGGATATGATCGCGTGAACTACGGAGCGGCCGCCAACAACTCGCTCACCGTGCGGGCGCGCTCGTCCCACTCGATACAAGGAGTTGTAACCTCTGAAAACGGAAGCCGCTCCAAAATCTGCTGATATAGATTCTGTCGGTAATACCGAAGAATGCGCGAGGCATGCCGTTCATGAGCCTCGTCCCAATGACTGTTCTCGACCACTTCCTTGTCTCGGCCTGCCGCCAACATGGCTTCTTCGATGTATTTGCCGAGAAAATCGCGGATTTTGCCGTCGTATTGGCGGCGCAACGCGTCGCTCCGATCCGCCCCCTCCGCGCACGCCGTGCGCCACTCCTCCTCGAGCGCAATAAGCTGTCGCCGGCTCTCCCAATACGTGTCGCGCAACTCGGCGTCCCGCAAAACATACAGCGCGGCGTTCAACTTCGCCATTTCCAACAGATAATGCGCGCGCCTCTCGGCCGTGATTTCGACGCGGGCGATCTCCGCGACCAAATCCTTCATCCGCCGCCGATATTCCTTGCGAACATCCCCAGGCTTGGCCGCTTCGTCCACGCCCAAAATCTCGAAGTAATTAACGTATCCTTCTTCCGACAACGACATACGGCGCTCCGACCTTGTTCGTCACAATTCTGAAAAGAGCTGGATAACGACAGCGATGATTTTACCCCGAAGATTGCCCGCAGCACAAGAAACCGCTTTCCCTTCCGCCCGATCCGAACGCAAGGATGCGAAGTTTCACAAAAAGCGGCCTATCCATCCGGACATGGCCCGCCCAGGAATGCGGATTACCCGCTTTTCTCGTCTGCGTGGTATCATTTTACGCTCAGACGGACCACGCAGGACGCCTCGACGCCTCTTGCGAAAGAGAAACAACGTTTGGGCAGGAGCGCTGCGGGAACACCGGTCTCCCGTGTCCACCGGCCTCCAGGCGCCCGTTGCAACAGGACGATTTGTCGCGGTGAACGAGAGCGTTATGAACACGGATAGCTGGCAGGACCTTCTCGCGGCGACGCGGGAATTGGCGAAAACCGCGGCAGGACGGCGAGGCGTGATCAGCGTGTCGCCGGACATAGCCGCTTGGCTTGCGCAACCGGCGGAAGCCGCCGCAGAACTGGTGGCGCTCGAACAGACGGTTGCCGCATGCACCCAGTGCGCCTTGCACAAAACCCGCACGCAAACCGTATTCAGCGACGGAAACCCCGCGGCCCGGCTGGTCTTCGTGGGCGAAGCGCCGGGAGCCGACGAAGACCAGCAAGGCATCCCCTTTGTCGGCAAGGCGGGCCAACTGCTTACCGCGATCATCGAGAAAGGCATGGGGCTGCGGCGTTCGGACGTCTACATCTGCAACGTCCTCAAATGCCGCCCGCCGGACAATCGCGACCCGTTGCCCGAGGAAGCGGAACTGTGCGAACCATACCTCATGCGACAGATCGAACTGGTCAAACCGCGCGCGATCTGCGTGCTGGGCCGGCACGCGGTCCGTTCCTTGCTCCGAACCGAGGAAGGCATCGGCAAATTGCGCGGCCGCTGGCATTTTTACATGGGCATTCCGGTGCGGGTGACCTATCACCCCTCGTACCTATTGCGCAATCCCGGAGACAAGCGCAAAGTATGGATGGACGTCCTTGAGGTGATGAAAGTCTACAAAGGCGAAATCAACCCCACCCCCGACACCCCGAATGTGTGAGGACGCGTCGTGAGTTCCGAAACGGCCCATATCGCGCGTTCCGCGAATCCCCCAAGCGAAGAGCCGCAACACGTCCCGTGGAGCCGATCGCTGATTGTCCGCGTCATCATGCTCTGCGCGGTGCTGTTGTCCTGCTTATTCGGCGCGGTGTACGTCATCAGTTTCCATTACGCGCGCGAAGTCGTCCGCGAAATGGAAAAACAAAGCGAAGCCATCGCCGACAACATCGCGCTACATTTCACCGACAACCCCGGAATGGATTTGACGGAATTGGGATCGCAAGTGTCGCGGCAACTAAACGTCCCGCTGACCTTGAACCAGGCGGCCGAAATGCAGCCCAACAGCGTATCGCTGCGGATCGCCGCCGACGGACGCCTCACGAAAGTCGTCGAGCACACCTTCATGCTGAACGATCGCCCCGTAAAACTGACGGCTTCGCTCACCTTTGCGCCGCAACAAGAAGTGTTGCGCGCGTTCACCAACAAATACCTCGCGATGATCACCCTGGTGTTCATCGTGGTGCTGGGCCTGATGGTCTACACCATCGGCCGCACCCTGCGCCCCTTGACCCTGCTGACGCGAACCTGCGTGCAGATCAGCGAAGGCAACTACCCCGACGTCGAAGTGCGCAAAAGCGCCGGCGAAGTGCTGGCCCTCGAACAAACCTTCAATCGCATGGTGAAATCGCTGCGCGAAAAGGAAATGGTCGAGGGACGTCTGCGCCAAGCCCAGCGCCTGTCCGCCCTGGGCACGCTCGCCGCCGGCGTCGCTCACGACGTCCGCAATCCCTTGAACGCGATCAAGCTGCTCTCCAGTCACGCAATGGACACGGTGCAGGACCTGCCTGAATCGGACGCGGCCATCCGCCAACTCAAAACCATCCGCACGGAAGTCGATCGCCTCGAAGACATCGTCTCGGGATTTCTTTCGCTCGCCAAAGAACGCGAACTTCAGCCGGAACCGTGCCGGATCGACGCCCTCCTCCAAGAATGCGTAGACCTCATCCGCCCCGACGCCGAGACGCGCCAGGTTCGTCTGTTGACCGAACTGCGGGCGCGCGACGTCGAACTCCAACTCGACCCCAAACAATTCCGCCGCGCCGTCCTGAATGTGTTGATCAACGCCGTCGAAGCCTGCCCCGCGGCCGGGCGCGTCCGGCTCTTTTCGCGCATATCGAACGCCGCCTGCGAAATCGAAATCCGCGACGACGGCCCCGGCATGTCCCGGGAAATCCTCGACAAGGCGTTTGATCCCTACTTCACCACCAAACGCACCGGCACAGGCCTGGGCCTATCGATCACGCGCGGCATCATCGAAGAACATGGCGGCATCATCGAAATCCACTCCAGCGAGGAACAAGGCTGCCAAGCGGTGATTGCATTGCCATTGACAGAGGGACACCCATGAAATCCACCGTCCTTATCGCCGAAGACGATACCGTACAGCGCGAAATTCTCGCGGACATCCTCCTCAAAGCAGGCTATCAAGTTCGCGCCGTTCCCTCGGGCCGCGAGGCGATCGACTCCCTTCGCGAAGAGACCCGCGATCTCCTGCTCACGGACCTGCGCATGCCGGAAATGGACGGGCTCGATTTGCTCCGCGAAGCCAAACGCATGCGCCCGGACATCGAAGTCGTCGTCATGACCGCCTACGCGACCGTGAAAACCGCCGTCTCGGCCATGAAAGAAGGCGCAACCGATTACCTCGCAAAACCCTTCGACAAAGACGAACTGCTCCTGGTCGTCGAACGCGCCCTCGAACGCGGCGACCTTCGCCGCGAAAACCGGCAACTGCGCGAACTCGTCGCGGCAGACTCCTCACTGGGCAACATTATCGGCGAATGCCCCGTCATGCAAAAAGTCTTCGACGTCATCCGGCGATCCGTCACCGTCGCCAGCACCGTGTTGATCCAAGGCGAATCCGGCACCGGCAAGGAACTCGTCGCCCGCCACATCCACTTCGCCGGCCCGCGCAAAGCCAAACCCTTCATCGTCGTGAATTGCGCCGCCATCCCCGAAACCCTCATCGAAAGCGAACTTTTCGGACACGAAAAAGGAGCGTTCACCGGAGCCGACGCCAGCCGTCAAGGCAAATTCGAAATCGCCAGCGGCGGCACCCTGTTTCTTGACGAGATCGGCGACATGCGCCTCGACAGCCAGACCAAACTGCTCCGCGTCCTGCAAGACGGCGTTGTCGAGCGCATCGGCTCCTCACAGCAACGCCACGTCGACGTGCGCGTCATCGCAGCGACGAACCGAGACTTGCGCCAACGCGTCGAATCCGGAGATTTCCGCGAAGACCTCTATTTCCGCATCGACGTGCTGCCCATCCTCCTGCCTCCCCTGCGCGACCGCATCCAAGACCTGCCGCTGCTCGTGGCTCATTTCCGCGAAAAACTCGCCAAACGCCTGGGCCGATCCGTCCCCGCGCTCGAACCCGGCGTCATCGACGCCATGCGCCGATACCGATGGCCCGGAAACGTCCGGGAACTGGAGCACACGCTGGAACAGCTGTTCATCCTCTGCGATGGAGACGCCATCAAGCTCGACGACTTGCCCGAAAAGCTGCGTCAGCGCACCCAACAGCCCGGACAATTCGAGTTGCCAGCCGGCGGCATCATCCTGGAAGACGTCGAAGAAGACTTCATCAAGCAGGCCCTATCCCGTTCCGGAGGCCGCATCAAAGAGGCCGCCGAACTCCTCGGCCTGACCTACAAAACCCTGCAATACCGCTTGAAAAAACACGATATCGATAGAAAATCCGAGGAAAGCGCCGTCAAACCCAAAACATGACAAGACCAGGGCGCGGAATACGCCGGCGAGGTCGCGCAGAACGTCAGCCTGGGGTCTCGCATCCGAGGGGAGAGGTTCCAGCCACAACGCAAAAAGCGAAGCCATCTCAACCCGAAAAATCACGGCGCGTTTCGCGCGGATCGAGATGGCTTCGCCTGACGGACCAGGATGCGCTACGGATGCCCGCTACTTGAGCGCGTCGACAATGCTAGGCTTGCCTAACAGGTTCTCGATGGCCATCCGGAAATGCAACGGCAAGTTCTTCTTGATGGAACCGCCGGCGATCTGGGGACCTGCCACCGCGCCCGAGTGGAGAATGGTTTCCTTGGCCAGCGCGGCGCCGCTCGCGTCCAACACTTCCGCCGTCAACTGGAAATTCAGATCGGTCGAAAAATACGTATCGCTGCGCCACTGACCAATGGTCACGAGAAGCGCCCGATCGCCACGCGGTCCGGTCAATGCGGCGACAACCTCCTCGCGCTTCATGAGCGGCGTCAGCGCGACAGACTCCACCGCGACTCCCTTCTCCTTCAGCCCGGCGACAATGGCATCGGCCATGTCGACCGCCAAGGGGTTGCCCGATTTGGTCGTGACCTTGAAGGCGTTTCCATATCCGCCCCGACTGACGCCGACGCAGTTTTCTTTCATCTTTCCCGCCACGACGCCTTCGCGCGCATCTTGCACGCCAAGGGTCACTTTCTTTTGCGTCTCGACGGGGATCGCGGCTCCGGTCAACCGGTAATCGATTTTGTTGCCGACGGCGCACCCTGTCAACGCCAACGCCAACACGAGCAAAACACAGACATTTCGCATAACGACTCCCTCCTTTTCGTTCAGCGCACGTTCTTGCATGCCCCAAACGCCACTTCCATTGCACAGCGGTCTGCCTCGCCGCATCGCGGCGCGCCCGGCGGGTTTCTGCCATTTCCAGGCCGTCCCCCCCTCCGGATCACCGTCGAAAAGCGCAACGCGCCCCGCGCTCCCATGACGACGATGGTCGCGATGCAACGATTAAGTTCCATCCCCGCTGCAACGCAAGTGTAGAAACATGACGCGCTGGAATCAACTTTTATAGATCAGTCATACGACCCCGCTTCGGCAATGGATGGACTGCCCGATTCCGTCCGGCTTGACCGCCATAGCGCATCGCCCTGCCGCGATCAGTCGCGCTATGATGAAGCAGATCGCGCCAAGCCGAAACGGCGGCGGCATGCAAATCAAGCGCGCCCCGAGAGACAACGGCTTTACACAGAATGCCGGCTGCCAGTTGGCGCATGCCGAGGCATGGGGGTACAATGGACGACCAGGAGGGATTCACTATGGCGGATAGCATCGAACAAGCGGCAGCCGCGTTGCGCGACAGGAAGGAACCATGGGTGAAACGGCGCGATGCAGCGGATTTTCTCAGCAACGTAGCAACCAGGGCGATCGCGGCATTGAAAGCCAACGCCGCGGAAAAGGACGTCGACGTCCATGACGCCGTGACCAAGGCATTGGGCCAAGCCAGCGCCGCCTTGGCGGGAATCGCCCCCGTCCACGCAAAGGAACCGCAAGGCGCGCCGGACCCCCAATCGCTCGCCT
>JAKJDA010000016.1:0-274 GCA_022706165.1 Candidatus Hydrogenedentota bacterium
GCGCTCCCTTGGTCGCGTCGCCGCCGTTGACCGTGCCCATGCCTTGCCTGCCTCCGCTCGGACCTTGCCCCCTTGAAGCGTTCACCAATCGCGCGGGCGTGTTCTTTCGTCTGCCCGCGCAGCAGGCATATCCTGCCGTGACGTATCAGGTCGAGCGGCAAGGCTTGCCGCACGGAACCCGCCAGAACGCGGGAGAGTTCATGCCGTCGGCCGTCGCTGAATCCCTGTGCCGCGATACGCCCCCGGCGGGCCGCTGGCGTTACACCGTCACCCC
>JAKJDA010000016.1:284-16541 GCA_022706165.1 Candidatus Hydrogenedentota bacterium
TCGACTACGCCCGCCGAAAAGCCCCGCCGTTCACTGTCACGGTCGACTATGCCCTGGGGCCGCCGCCCGCGCCCATCCTAGACCTGCCGCTCACCACCGCGCCGCCGGCCGAGACGTCCGCCCCCGTCGCCTTTACGCCAGACGGCGCGCAATTCTCGGGCGGCCACATCGTCATCCCGCATACCCCCCACTTCGACCTCGACAGGCCAATCACCATTTCCTTCTCGTTCCAGGCCGACTCGACCTCGGGCATCCCCGTGATACTGTCCCACGGGTTCTGGCGCGTCGATGGATGGTACATTCAGGTGTTGGACGGTCGTCTCACTGTGTGCACGCCAAGTGGGAACGTCGTCGGCCCGACCGTGCCCATCGGCGTCTGGCACGATGTCCGTTGCGTGTACGACATGGCGATGCTGCGTCTGTGCGTGAACGGCCAATGGACCGAAAAGGCCATTGAAGGCGTCGTTCCCGCCAATCGCCCGCTGATCATCGGGGCCTATGCGCCCGGCGACCCCCTCTACAGCCCCACGGTCTTCCGCGGAACCATCCGAAACCTGCGCATCTATCCGGACGCACTGCCGCAATGAAAACGTCCCTATGAGGCGAAAGGCGCCATGATAAAACAAATCGCTGCATTATTGGGTTTTATCGCCCTTGCGTTCACCGCTCCTGCCGTAAGCGCCGTCTTGTTCGTATCGCGTCCAGACGACTGGCACTACGCCTTGAACAAGCCATGGTTCAATCCGCCTAACTGGATTTTCGGCCCCGTGTGGTCATTCCTCTACTGCACGATGGGCATCGCGGCGTGGCTGGTATGGCGCAAGGGCGAAGCGCAAGCGCTTTGGCTGCCCATGGGACTTTTCGGTCTGCAACTGCTTCTCAACACGCTTTGGACCCCGTTGTTTTTCGGCATGCACCGCCCCGGACTTGCGCTGGTGGATATTGGGGCATTGTGGATCGCCATTGCGGCAACAGCCCTTTCGTTTTATCCAATTTCAAGGATGGCCGCCTGTTTGTTCGTTCCCTATTGGCTATGGGTGAGTTTTGCCGCATTGCTCAATGCCGCAATCTGGTGGCTCAATCGGAATTAGTCCGGCCTGAGGTCGCGCATCCCAGCGCAACGCAAGTGTCGTTTACGTATGCCTCGCGCTTTGCAACAAGGCGCCTGAATCAGGCATCCGAACGAGGTCTCGATCCCGCTGATGGCCCCGAGAACAAATCGTTTGGCGCGTTCGGGCTGGAAGCGAGGAACGCGGAGCGCTATCATGGAACGGTGAGCGGCGCGATCGCCATGCGCCGCGCGTGGGCGGACGGAGGCGCATGAAATCTTTTTTGTCGTGGTCGATCCGGGCGTATTTGATGCTCATCGTGGCGGTGGCCGTGACGCCTGCCCTGCTGATGGTCGCGGTTCTGGGCGTTCAACTCCGCCACGAAGCCATCCACGACGCCGAAATGGAGGCGCTGCGAATCGCCCAATCCCTTTGCGCACAGCAAGAATACGCTGCGGATAGCGCCCGCCAACTGTTGACGACCCTGGCGGAATTACCTGCCGTGCGCCACCGCGACGAGGCCGCCTGCAACACCCTCCTGGCCGCGCTTTTGAAACAAAACGCCTGGTATGCCAATCTGCTGGTCGCCGAGCCGGACGGCATGATCTTCGCGCTTGGAACGGGAGAGCCTCGCTTTTCGATCGCCGATCGCAAGTTTTTCCGGGACGCCATGGCAACGCGCGCCTTCTCGTCGGGCGAATACGTCATCAGCCGCTCCACCAACAAGAAAGTGTTCCATTTCGCCTACCCCGTCCTCGACGACGCGGGCGATCCGTTGGCGGTGTTGATTGCCGCATTTGATCTGGACTACTTCGGCTATTTGATGGTGGGCGGACGTCTTTCTTCCGATTTTACGCTGACGCTCACCGATCACAAGGGGATTGTACTTTTCAGGCATCCCGCCACTCCCGGCATCGAAGGCCACACCGATATGCCCGAGATGATGGCCGCCATGTCCGCCCCTCTCGACAGCGACACGTTCGTCGCGACGGAAACCGACGGAGTCCGCCGTTTCTACGGATACAGCAAGGCGCGCATGGCCCCCGGCGCCCCCGTCTACATGTACATGCGCTGCGGCATACCCGTAAAGACCGCGCTCGCCCCCGCCAGCCGCGCGGCCATACAGTCGATGGCCTGGCTAAGCGGAGCGGCGCTCCTGACGCTTGCTCTCGCCTGGTTCATTTCGAGCGCGAGCATCCTGCGCCGACTCCGAAAACTGATCGCGGCCTCGGACCGATTGGGGACGGGCGATATGACCGCGCGTTCGTTGCTGCCGCATGGGCGGGGCGATTTCGGACGCCTGGCCGCCGCTTTTGACGCCATGGCCCAAACGCTGGAAATCCGAGAACGGGAACGCGACGCAGCCGAAAGAGACCTGCGCGAAAGCGAGCGCCGGCTTGCCGAGGCCCAACGCCTCGCGAAACTGGGCAATTGGGAATACGACGTGAGCGACGAACGCCTCTTCTGGTCGTCCGAGGCCCAGGAACTGCTGGGGCCAGCATGCGGCGAGAGCACCCTCGAGGGCTTCGTGCAACACCTTCATGCCGACGACGTCGCCCCGTTTCTCAGCGCCATCGGCACGGCGATCGCCGGCGGCCTCCTCGAAACCGAATGCCGCCTTCGCGCCGCCGACGGCTCCGAGCAAAACCTCTATATCAAAGGAATACCGAACCAAGAAAACGGACGCACGACGCGCATCCTGGGAGCCATCCAAGACGTCACCGAGCGCTACAACGCCGAGAAAGAACGCCGCAAACTCGAAGCCCAAGTGCAACACGCACAGAAACTGGAGAGCCTGGGCATCCTCGCAGGAGGCGTCGCGCACGATTTCAACAATTTACTGGCGGGCATTCTCGGCAACGCCGACCTGGCCCTTCTCGATCTGCCCCCTGATTCGCCCGCACGGCGAAGCGTGCACCATGTCCTGGCCGCCGCCCATCGCGCAGCCGACCTCACCAAGCAAATGCTCGCCTATACGGGAAAAAGCGCCTTCGCCGTCCAGCCGGTGAACATCTCCGCATTGGTGCAAGAAACCGGCGAACTGCTCGCCGCTTCTATCTCCAAGAAATGCGCGCTCCGCTACGAACTGGAAGACGCGCCGCCCGCGTTCGAGGGCGATCCCACCCAAATCCGCCAAGTCATCATGAACCTCATCATCAACGCGTCCGAAGCCATTGGCGACCGGGCCGGATCGATCACCCTGCGCACCTATCACGGATTCTATGACCGCTTGCAACTCGATCGCAGCCGCGTCAGCGGCGAGGCGCGGCCCGGCGAATACGTTGGGCTCGAAGTCGCCGACACAGGGTGCGGCATGAGCGCCGATGTCCTGGACCGAGTGTTCGACCCCTTTTTTTCGACCAAGTTCACGGGACGGGGCCTTGGCATGGCCGCGGTGCACGGAATCATCCGTGCGCATCGAGGCGTCATCCTCGTGGATAGCCGAGAGGGAGAGGGAACCACGGTGCAAGCGCTTTTTCCGAGCCTGGCGCGGCCTGCCCCCGATGCGCCCTCCGAGAAAACGCAGTCCTTCTCGTCGCTGCGCGGCGAAGGGACCATTCTGGTCGTGGACGACGAGGCCTCGGTGCGCCTCCTCGCCGCCACGATACTCGAACGGGCCGGTTTTTCCGTGGTCGCGGCCTCCGACGGACGGGAGGCATGCAAGCTGTTCGAACTGCGATCCGGCGCATTCCGAGCGATCTTGCTCGATATGACCATGCCGATCATGAGCGGCATGGAAACCCTGGAAGCGTTGCGGCGCATCGACCCGAACGTCAAGGTGATCTTGTCCAGCGGCTTCAATGTGCGCGAGATAGACTTGGGATCCGCAGGCCAATCCCCCAACGCATTTTTGCAAAAACCTTATCGTTCGGCGGAACTGCTCGCGGCCGTGCATGCCGCGATCGCGTCATGAATGCCCCGCCCGAACGCCTCCTTTTGCGCGCGGACGCCAACCCGGACGTGGGCAGCGGCCATGTGATGCGCTGCATCGCGCTGACCCAGGCCTGGCGCGCCGCCGGACACGCCGCCACCTTTCTCTCCCGTTGTCCCGTTCCCGCGCTGGTTCACAGGATGCGCGACACCGGAGCCGAGGTCCAGCTCCTACCCGAGCTTCATTCGCCGGAGGAGGAAACGGACGTCTTGGCGTGCGTCGCGCACGACGTCCACGCGACCGCCATCGCGCTCGACGGCTACCGCTTTGACGCTGCCTACCAACGCCGCACGAAGGCCCTCGGCCCCGCCCTGCTCGTCATCGACGATTACCTGCACGCCGAGTTCTATCACGCCGACATCGTGCTCAATCAAAACCTCGACGCGACACAGCGCCCGTATCGGGCCGCGCCGCACGCCCGCCTGCTCCTTGGGCCGCGCTACGTCCTGTTGCGCGACGAATTCCGCCCCTACGCGACGTGGCGACGCGCCATTCCCGCGCGGGCCAAACGAATCCTCGTCACCCTGGGCGGAAGCGATCCCGACAACGTCACCTTGCGCGTGATCCAGTCCCTTGCCGCATCGGGCTTGTCCTTCGATGTCCGCGTCGTCACAGGCGGGGCGAATCCACACGCGGAAGCCCTGCGCGCCATGGCAAGCCCCGGCGGAATCGAAATGCTCCATGACGTTCACGACATGCCCCGTCTCATGGCGTGGGCCGACATGGCCATCTCGGCCGGCGGCACGACGTGCTGGGAAATGGCCTACATGGGCCTGCCGAACATCATTCTCATCCTCTCCGAAAACCAGCGCGACATCGCGCGATCCCTGGAACGGGAAGGCGTCTCCCGCTGCGCAGGCGACGGAAACGCCCTGTCGGACGCGTTGCTGCAAGAATCCCTGCGTGCGCTGGCCGGCGATGTCGCCGCCCGCGCCGAAATGGCGCGCCGCGGACGCGCCCTCGTGGACGGCCACGGGGCCGACCGGGTCGTCGAGGCCATTTTGGCTTGTCGCCCTCCCGAATAACCCTCCTCAAAGCGGTGTTTGGCTAAGGGAGGGGATTGCGCTCCCCGGGCAATGGATGTTCACAACCCGTTTGGAAAGGATGACAACATGACACAGAAGATAACGCGCGACAAGGCGCTGCAACGCGTATTCCCGGCGCTCCTCGCGATCGGATTCGCCGCGATGCTGTACGCGTATGCGAGCAACGCAACCGAGACGAATCCCTCTCCGGCCCCGCCCGTTTTGGTCAGGCCGGGCGATCCCGCGCCGGATTTCAGCTATTCCGACCCCGAAGCCGATCCGGCAGCGCCCGTCACGCGGAAGCTATCGGAATGGAAAGGGAAGAAGAACGTGCTGATCGCGTTTTACCCCAAGGCCTCCACGCCCGGATGCACCGCCCAGTTATGCGGCTATCGGGATGACATCGCTCGATTCCGGGACAGCGACACGCACGTAATCGCCATCAGCCTGGACGTGCAGGAAAAGAGCAACGCATTCCGGAAGGCGCAACAGCTTCCTTTCCCAGTCATAGGCGATCCTGCAGGCGATATCGTGTCGGCGTATGGCATTCCCACGATGGGTCTCATGGGCTTTCAAGCCGCCAAGCGATCCGTCGTCCTGATTGACAAACAGGGAACCGTGCGGTATGTCAACGCCGCCTACAACATCAACTCCGACAAAGATCTCCTGTATGCGGAGATCGCCAAGCTTGCCCGAACGGACCAGGAGGGGAATGCAGCGCCGCAGGCTAGCCCCGCGCCATAGATTCATCAAGCCCTCATCAGACAATGCGGCGCCATGGCCGGAGCAGAACGCCGCGAATCGACGGGGCGCCCACAGCGTCATCTTTCGCGATCCGGTTTCGCGCGATCCAAGCAGGATCGCGGGACGACGCGACGATTGCCCTGAAACCTCTCGTAGGGTATGCTTCCTCCAACAAAATGGCGCCATCGACGCAAGCGCGATCGGGAAACCGAGGCGTGCGGCGTGGCCGGATCGTTGATCGTCAGGAGAACAAGGCATGGATCATCCGAAGGGGTCTGCGGGCAAGGAAGGGTCGTTTTCCAACGCTTCGCGGCGCTTCGGCAAAGCCGGACGGAATACGTGCTGGAACACCGATGTCCTCATGACCCGCATCGAGAGACCCGCGCCTCCGGATGAAGCCTATTTGGCCGAATTGTTGTCGCTCATCGACGAGCGCGAGGCTTGTTTCCGGCTTGTCAAGGAAACGAACGCGCAGATCGAGAAATTGATCGCCTTGCGCATGTCGGGCGCGGCGCGGTTAAGCGAAGAGCAACTCGAAAAAGTTCCTCTCGCTATCGAACAACTGCGCGAAAACGTCCATGTCCGCATGCAATCCTACAAACAAAGAAACCAACATGCGACGCCCTGCGTGGCCATGGCCATCGATAGTTTTTTCCGCTTATATTCGGAGGAACGCTTGAACGGACGCAAAATGAGTTGGGGACGGATTGAAGAAATCCTCGCGCAGTTGCGCAACCCTTCCCCGGAACGAGAAAATTCGCGTCTGATCAACCGCGTCGCCGGCATTATCGAAAAACTAGGACTCGGCGAACCCCTCGGGGCGGCCGACCAAGGTTTTTTCCTGGCGCTGGCAGCCGTCCATAGAAAAGCGGCGGGGACGGGAGACTGATCGCGCGTTCTGCATCGTTCCACGACGGCGCCGGGGGAAATGGCCTGTATCATGTTTGCGTTCGAAAAAAGCCTACGCGTCAAACGATCTATCGTCAATGCCGGGTTGACCGTGATCGCCGCGGGATGTTCCCTGCTCCTGGGGGAAATCGCCGCGCGCGCCCTCTATCCATTTCTGGCGGACTACAACCTGGAAATGTGGCGCTACGGGGCGGAACTCAAGGAACGTCTGCCCGATCCACGGCTTCCTTTCCACCATTACCCCAACCGGGGCGGCACATATTATGGCGTCGAAATAAAGACGAATTCGTTCGGATTTCGAGATCGTGAATATTCCCTGACCAAGCCGCCAGGCGTGTATCGAATCGTGACGCTTGGCGATTCCATGACGATGGGGTGGGGAGTTCCCCTGGACAAGACGTACGCCAAGGTTCTGGAGCAGCGCTGGAACGATGCCGGGCGCAGGATCGAGGTCATCAACCTGGGCATTGGCAACTACAACAGCGTGATGGAGACGGCGCTTTTCCAGAAAAAAGGATTGCCGCTGCAGCCCGACATGGTTATCGTCGGCTATTACGTCAACGACGCCGAACCGACGCCGGTTTTTTCGCGGTGGGGCCGGGCCATCCGCGCACACACCTACTTGGGGGCGGTAATCTTTGATATTCACGCTCGGATTCGCGCCTTTCTCGACCCGCGATTTGACTGCGGCGCGTATTATCAAGCGTTGTACCGAAACGGCGCGCCGGCGCTGGAATCCAACCGCAAGGCCCTGGAAACATTGATCGATCTGTGCCGGGAGAAGGGAATATCGCTGCTGTTGGTCAATATTCCGGATATCCGCGACCTTGCCAACCCCGAGTTGCAGGTGGGGGGGCGCTTTCTTCGCGAAGTGGCCGCAACCGCGAACGCGCCGTTCCTCGATTTGTGGGACGCGTTGCAGGGGCATCCCCCAAGCGACTTGTGGGTGAGTCCTTCGGATCCTCATCTCAACGCCCTTGGACATGCGCTTGCGGCGGCGGCGATTTTCGAGAAAACAGAGCGAATTTTGTCGGACCGATGACGCCATTCCCCGATTCCGCCTTTTCGTATGCGGATGAGGGCGGCGGGCGCTGTACGAAGTTTTACGTGAATAGCCAATGCAAGGGAAGAAATGCGCGCGCGCCGGAGGACGATTGCCGCCGCTTCCTCCAAAAGTACAGATTGACATAGAGGTCGTGCACCCTTATACTGTGCCGGGTTGGGAATAACCCTGAAGGGTATGAATTTTGGTTATGCATGGGGATACGGTTGAGAAAGCGAGCAGTAGGCTAGGCGATCGCCACCGGGGCGGTTTTGTTAGGTTACACAAGTCGTTGTTGTCCAAGAAGAGGATGACCCCGCGCGTAGACGCTATCGAAATCCGTTGTCGTGGCTAGCGTTCCGCTTTTTTGCTTCCGCTGTCCTCATGCCTTGGCGTAGGGGCGAAACATCCCCGAACTGGGTGGAGGAGAGACATGCCGCAGGTGTATATCACCGTATTGTGGGTAGTGGCGGGCGGTTTGCTGGGCGTTGCCGTCACGGTGGTGAGCGCACGCATTGCAGGACGCAATTTGCTGGGAAAGGCTCGCCGGGAAGCCGCGCAGACGATATCCAACGCAGAGCGCGATGCCGCTTCTATCCTGAAGGAAGCCAACACATCCATAAAAGAGCAGCGGATACAACTCCGCGAGGAGACGGAAAGGGAGACTCGAGAGCAGCGTAAAGAATTGGTGGCTCTGGAGAAACGCATTCTCGCCAAGGAAGAGACGGTCGACAAGCGCGTCGAAACGCTCGAACGAAAGGCGAATGATCTGAATGCGCGCGAGCGTGAGTTGGGCGATCGCGAGAAGGCGCTGGATACGGAGCGCGATAAGATCAAGGCGCTGGTCGACGAGCAAACGACCACCGCCATTCGTCTCAAACGCATTGAAGACGAAATGGTTGAAAATTCCGAAAAGAAGGCAAAATGGGTCATCACCCAGGCCATTCAACGTTGCGCCGCCGATCATGTCGCCGAGGCGGTCGTCTCGGTCGTAAATCTTCCGAACGACGAAATGAAGGGGCGCATTATCGGACGCGAAGGGCGCAACATTCGCGTGCTCGAGGCTGCGACCGGCATCAACTGCATCATTGATGACACGCCCGAGGCGGTCATTCTTTCCGGTTTTGACCCGGTTCGCCGTGAAATTGCCCGCATTTCGCTGGAACGTCTCATTCAGGATGGCCGCATTCACCCCGCCCGGATTGAGGAGGTGGTGCAGAAGGTCACGGAAGAGATGAATCAGACGATCAAGGAGAATGGCGAGCGGGCGTGTCTGGACACGGACATTCATGGGCTGCATCCGGAGATCGTGAAGCTGTTGGGACGTCTGACGTACCGCACGTCGTACGGCCAGAACGTATTGCGGCATTCGATGGAGGTATGTCATCTGGCGGGGCTCATGGCCGCCGAACTGGGGTTGCCCATCCACGAGGCAAAGCGGGCCGCGCTCATTCATGACATTGGCAAGGCGATCAACCACGAGGTGGAGGGGTCGCACGCGGTTATCGGGCACGACCTGGCCAAGCGCTACGGCGAAAACGAGCACATCGCCAATGCCATCGGGTCGCACCATGCCGAGATGGAGCAGTCGTCGGTGATTGCCGTGTTGGTTCAAGCGGCGGATGCGTTGTCGGCGGCTCGTCCGGGCGCCCGGCGGGAAACGCTCGAGACGTACATCAAGCGTCTGGAACAGCTCGAGGGCATCGCGGACGGATTTTCGGGCGTGGAAAAATCGTATGCGCTCCAGGCAGGGCGCGAGATTCGCGTCGCCGTGTACCCGGAAAAGGTCACCGACGCCGAAGCGAGCCAGCTCGCCCGCGATATCGCCAGGAAGGTCGAGAGCGAGATGACGTATCCCGGGCAAATCAAGGTTACGGTGATCCGCGAGACGCGCGCCGTTGACACCGCCAAATAGGCGTACGTTCCATGAGAATTCTTTTTATCGGCGACGTGGTCGGACGTCCGGGACGCCGGTGCGTCCGGGAGTTGGTTCCCGGATTGCGCGCGCGGCACGGCGTTGACTTGGTGATCGCAAATGGCGAAAATGCCGCGGGCGGCTTGGGGGCCACGCCGGAAACGTTGGCCGAGCTGTTTCGGGGCGGGGTTCATCTCATCACGTTGGGAAACCACACGTGGCGGAAAAAGCAACTCGCGCCGGCGCTGGACATGTACGACAACGTGCTTAGGCCCGCCAATTATCCGCAAGGGGTTCCGGGGCGCGGTTCGCAGGTGTATGTTTTGCCCGATGGCCGCAAGGCTGGGGTGATCAATCTTCTGGGCAGGGTGTATATGGAGCCGGTTGCGTGTCCGTTCGAGGTTGGTTTGCGGGAGGCGACCCGGATGCGCGAGATGACGCCGGTGGTGATCGTGGATTTTCACGCCGAAGCCACGTCGGAGAAGGTGGCGATGGGGTGGCATTTGGACGGCGCGTGCACGGCGGTGATCGGCACGCATACGCACGTGCAAACGGCTGACGAGCGCGTGTTGCCGCGCGGCACGGCGTATATCACCGACGCGGGCATGACCGGCCCCATGGATTCCGTAATCGGCATGGAGCGGGACATCATCATCCGGAAGTTTCTGACAGGGATGCCTTCCGAGTTCAAAGTGGCCGAAGACCGGCCGGGTCTGTGCGGGGTCGTCGTCGAAGCGGACGATCGGACGGGCGCGGCCTTATCCATCGAACGGGTTTGCGCGCTCGACGAGGGGCGCGGGTAGCCCGCGGTTTCGGGGAGTCATGTATTTCAAGCAACTTGAGATGACGGGGTTCAAGTCGTTTGCCGACCGCACGATGGTCCGGCTGGAGCCAGGCATCACGGCGGTCGTGGGACCGAACGGGTGCGGCAAGAGCAATATTCTCGACGCCATGCGCTGGGCATTGGGCGAGCAGAACGCCCGCGAACTGCGCGGGTCGCACATGCAGGATGTCGTGTTCAACGGCAGCGAGCACCGGCATGCGATGGGCATGGCGGAGGTCTCGATCGTCTTTGACAATTCGGACTCGGTTCTGCCGGTGGATTTTTCGGAAGTCGAGGTGACGCGCCGCGTGTATCGCTCCGGCGAGAGCGAATATCTTCTCAACAAGGCTCCGTGCCGGCTGAAGGACATCCATGAGTTGTTCATGGACACCGGCATCGGCACGCAGGCGTATTCGATGGTCGGACAGGGCAAGATGGACATGATCCTCAGTTCGAAGCCCGAGGACCGGCGTTATTTGTTCGAAGAGGCGGCGGGCATCATCAAATACAAGAGCCGCAAGCGCGTGGCCATGCGCAAATTGGAGGGGGCCGAGCAAAACCTTCTGCGGCTGAACGACATCGTCGCGGAAGTGCAGCGCCAGATGCGGTCGTTGAAGCGTCAGGTGAACGCGGCCATCCGCTATCGCGAACTCAGCGAACAGTTGCGGGAGATCGAGATTCGTTCGGCGTGGCTGACGTTCACGCGGTTGAGCGCCGAGATCGTCCAGTTGCGCGAAACGTTTGCCGCGGCGCAAGACGCCTACGAGGGCGAGTCGGCCCGCATTTCCGAGTTCGAGGCGCGGCGCGAGGCGTTGAACCTGTCCAAGCTCGATATGGACCGCGTGTTGATGGCGCGGCGCGAGGGCGTGCACGAAATCGATTCCGAAATGGAAAAGATCGAGCGGCAAATCGCGTTGTTGCGGCAGCAGATCGATTTCTCGGGCGAACAGCAACAGCAGGCGTTGCGCGAGCAGGAGGCGTACCGGCGGCGCGCGGCGGCCATCGAGACCGAGATCGCCCAAACGGCAGAGCGCCTGGAAAGGATAGGCGGCGAGCTTCAGGCCTGCACGGAGGCGTTCGAAGCCAAGCAGAGCGGTCATGCCGGGGCGATTGCGCGCGTGGAAGAGGCCGATGCGGCGCTGGAAGCCATGCGCGCGCGCGCGGTCGAGCAAATGAACACGCGCGCGAAAACGCAGACCGAGTTGGAAAAACTCGCGGTGGGCATTTCGAATATCGAAACGCAGCTTGGCGCGATCTATGAGCAGCAAAGCGCGATCGGCGCCCGCCGCGACCAACTGTTGATGCAGTTGGAAGACGTGCGCGGCCAGGAAAAAATCAAGCTCGAAGCGCTGGCCGATATCGAGTCGAAGCGCACGCAGGCGCGCGACCAACTCGCGCAACAGACGCAGGAACTGAAGGCGCTCGAGCACGTGTGGCAAGGCCAGCGCGAGCGCAAGAGCAGCACCGAGGCGCGCCTGACGTCGTTGCGCGAGCTGCGCGACGCGTACGAGGGTTTCGCCGTCGGCGTGCGGGCGATCATGCGCGCCAAGGCCGAAAAAATGCCCGAGGCGCGCGGCGTCATCGGCCCTGCCGGCGATCTGCTGTCTACGGAAAAAACCTACGAGGCGGCGATCGAAGCGGCTCTTGGCGGCAATATCAACAATATCGTGGTGGACGACGCCGAAGCGGCGAAGAATGCCATTTCGTTTTTGAAGCGGAGTCAGGCCGGGCGCGTTACGTTTTTGCCGCTGGACATCATCCGCGGCGGACGCGGCGACGACGGCGGGGACCTTGCCGGGCAGCCGGGCATTGTCGGTCCTGCGCTCGACTATGTCCAGTATGACGCCAAATTGCGGCCTGCGGTCGAATATCTGCTGCACAGCACGCTCATCGTGGAGACGCTCGACGACGCGATTCGCATCGCGCGCAAGTACGAGAAGATTCCGCGCCTGGTCACGTTGGACGGCGAGGTCGTGTCGGCATCGGGCGCGGTGACCGGCGGTCGCAACAAGCATGAGAGCCGGGGGCTGCTCGGGCGCAGCGCGGAGATCGGCGAACTCGATGTGGCGCTTGAAAAACTCAAGGGCGATATCGAGGGAACCATCGCGAAGAGCCGTCGCTTGGAGGAATCGATCCAAAAATCGATGGCGCAGACGCGCGAACTCGAACACAAAGAGCACGGCATGCGCCGTGAAATCAACGAGCTGGGCGTGATGCTGGCGCGGTGCACGACCGAGATCGACAATCTGGTCGACGCCGCGCAGAAGTTGGACCAGCAGCGCGACGAATTGTGCGTGCGGCGCGACGGGTTGGAAGAGCAGCAGCGCGATGTGTTGCGGCGCGCCGAGGGCATGGACAGCGATGACGAAGCCTTCCAGCGCGAGATGTCGGAGGCGCAAGAGCGCGCGTCGCACGCGCGGCAGGAGCTTTCCGTGCACGGCAGCGAGGTGTCCGAGTTGCGTCTTCAGCAGGCGACCCTCGCGCAGCATCGCGAAGAGGCGGAACGCGATCGTTCGCGCCTCGATCGCGAACGCGAAGAAGCCCTGCGCGAAGCGGCCCGGCGCGACGAGATCGTGGAACAACTGAAACGGCAGGCGTCCATGCTCGAAGAGGAGGCCGCGCTGCAGGTGGAGCGCTCGAAAGCCCTGTCGGAAAGCAAGGAAGAGGCCCGCGGCAAGGTCATCGAGGCCGAAAACCAGCGCGCCGAATTGTTGAACGAGGGCGAGGCCATCGACAAATCCTTGCGCGAATTGCGCGAGAAAGCGCGCAGTTCGCAGACGCAGTTGCATCAGACGGAGATGGCGTTGCGGCACAACGAGGATCGGGTCGGCTTTTTTCAGGAGCGCATTTTGACGGAGTACAACGTCGCGTTGCCGGCGCTCACCGCGGAACAAGCGGGCGCGGACGAATACGACGATGCCACGCGGGACGGCATGGTGGCCGATTTGCGCGCGAAATTGCAGCGCATGGGCGAGGTGAATTTGATGGCGATCGAGGAATACGAGGCGTTGGAGAAGCGCAATGAATTCCTGACGACGCAGTATGCGGATCTGCAACAGGCGCGCGAAACCTTGCTGGGCGTCGTGGCGCGATGCGACAAGAAAATCCGCGAATTGTTCATGGAAACCTTCACGCAAATCGCGGACAATTTCCGGGTGTATTTCAGGCGCTTGTTCAACGGCGGCCAGGCGCGGGTGTATCTCCTGAACGAGGACGATCCGCTCGAGAGCGGCATTGAAATCGAAGCGCGTCCGCCGGGCAAGAAGCCGACGAGCATCTCGTTGCTTTCCGGCGGCGAAAGCGCAATGACGGCGATCGCGCTGCTGTTCGGCATTTTCAAGGCGAAGCCGAGTCCGTTTTGCATCTTGGACGAGGTGGATGCGCCGTTGGATGACGCGAATATCGGGCGGTTTCTCGACATGGTCGAGGAGTTCACGAGCGAGAGTCAATTCATCGTCATCACGCATAACAAGCAGACGATGGCGCGCGCCGGCGCGTTGTACGGCGTCACGATGCAGGAGCGCGGCGTGTCGCAACTGGTCTCCGTGAAATTCGACGAAGCGCGCAAGGGCGTGTCCGCGGCGTAGAGATGATTCGCCGCGACGGCACAGGGACATGACGAACACAAAGGGGACGAAGCGATGATTCGGTCTGTGGTTTCATCCCTTTGCGCGTTCGCGCCGCGGCGCCGTTGCGTTGCCCGTCGTTCTCTCAGCGTGTGACTCTCATGAAAGTCCTCCACCTATTCAGCAATGCGAAATGGACCGGCCCGGCGGAGCCGGCGTTGAACCTGTGCGTCGCGTTGCGCAGGCTTGGGATTGAGGCGGATTTCGCGTGCTGTCCGGACGCGGGCGCTTCGATCAACAAAATCGTCGAGACCGCGCGCGACCGAGGCATCGAGCCGATTCTGCGGTTTTTTTTGTATAAGCATTTCAATCCGGCCACGAATTTCATGGACGGCATCGCGCTCAAGCGGCATCTCAGGGCCGCGCGATACGATCTGATCCACTGCCATCTCGACAACGATCACCGCATTGCGGCAGGGGCGGTGGGCGTTCCGCTTGTTCGCAGCAGCTACCACGGGATGGGCATGCCCGAAACGTCCGCGCTCCGCAGGCTTGCGCAGGGGGCAATCCGCATTTTCGAGCCGTCCCAGGCAGCGCGCGATCACGACATTCGCGCGATGGGCGTGGCGCCGGAACGGGCCGTGGTCGTGCCGGGCGCGGTGGATGTGGAGCGTTTCGATCCCCTGCGGGAGACGCCCGATGGCCGGCGCTGGCTGGGCATTCCGCCCGACGCGTTTGTCGTGGGGATTGTGGCGCGCATGCAGACGCACCGGCATTATGAGGATTTTTTTAGGGCGATCCAGATGCTGGCGGATCACTGTCCCAACGTGCGCGTGATCGTCGTGGGGCGCGGCACCAAGCAAGAGCGCGTGGGCAAGCAGCCCGTGCGCGATTTGGGTCTCGAGGGGCGCGTGCATTTTCCCGGCTATCTCGATGGCGAGAATTACGTGGGCATGCTGCGATCGTTTGACGTGAAGGCGTTTCTCGTTCCGGGCACGGACGGCACCTGCCGCGCGGTGCGCGAGGCAATGGCGATGGGCAAGCCGATTGTCGCAGCCGATCGGGGGATGTTGCGCGAGATCGTGGATGACGGCGCAAACGGTTTCGTGTGCGACGGCAGCCCGGAGGGTCTTTTTGAAGCGTTGCGCCGTCTTGCCTGCGATCGGGCGCTTGCGCGACGGTTTGGGCATGCGGCGCGCGAGAAGGCCGTGGCCGCTTTTTCGCTCGACGTTCAAGCGCGGGCAGTGTTGCGCGAATACCAGGCGTGCCTCGGGGGCGGGGTCAGGATTCCTTGCTGATGTTTTCCCACGCGTCTTCTTGGGCGAGGATGTCGAGGGAGCGTTCGTACTTGGCCACGGCGTCTTTCCGGGATCCGTAGAGGGTGAACACCTTGTTGAGGTTGGTGATTTCGAAGACTTTCTGGATGTCCGGATTCATGCCGCACAGGCGCAACGAACCGTTGACGGTTTTGATGGTTTCGTGAATGCGCAGCAATTCGGTGAGCACGGCGCTCGACAGGTAGTCGACCTGCGTGAAGTCCAGCAGCAGATTGACGCCGGCATGCGTCTTGATGAATCCTATCGCCTCGGCGCCGAAACGGGCGACGTTCATCGCGTCCAGCACGCTGGTCGCCTGAATGCGTCCTTCCACGATGCGTCCGTGGCTCTCGAATACAAGGATGGATGGATCACTCATGATCGTTTTCTCCCATACAGAACGGCTTGCGCCGCATTTTCATTTCCAGGCGCCGCGCGGCGCTATTGTAGCGCACTTCCTCCATGCAATGCTGAATGAGAACAACGCCTCGTCCGCCCATGCCGCTGTCTTCCGGGGCCGGTAGGGTTTCCGGCGCGAAACCCGGTCCTTCGTCGTAAACGCAGATGAGGCACGCGTCGTTTTCCTCGGTCATGGTCAGGCGCACGGCGCGGGAAGGGTCGCATGCGTTGCCGTGCGTTACGGCGTTTACGAGAGCTTCTTCCAGGCACAGACGCGCGTAGAACATGCTGCCCTGCTCGATCCAGTCCCGGTCGACCAAGGCTTGCAACGCTTCGTGCAAGACCTGGCCCATCGCGTCGAGCGAACTCGAAAATTTTTTGTCGAAAAAAGGTTTCACCGTGGCGCCGCCGACTGTTGCGGCCTCCTGTTCCCTCGCATTTTGGTTCACGATATCACATCCCTGCAGAAAGTCAAAGACGGCGGAAAAAAGATTCGCGGGCGCCAAGGCTTTTCGCCCAGCGCCCGCGAAGGTTGGT
>JAKJDA010000016.1:16551-16851 GCA_022706165.1 Candidatus Hydrogenedentota bacterium
CGGCGCGTCGTTAGGCCGTCGCCTCGTCCGCCGCATCCGTCCGTTTGGTTCCTTGGGGTCGACGCCGCGAACCGGCGGTTTCGCCGTCGGCGGCCGTGGTCGCGGTGGGCTTGCTGAAGTACTTGTCCCAGTAATACGCGAACGGGCTGGCAATGTAAATCGAGGAGTAGGTGCCGACGACGACACCGATAATCATTGCGAATGCAAAGTCCTCAATCACGCCGCCGCCGAAGGAAAACAGCACCACCACGGTGAACAGCACCGTCAACGATGTCAACGTTGTGCGGCTCAAGGTTTGGT
>JAKJDA010000170.1 GCA_022706165.1 Candidatus Hydrogenedentota bacterium
CGGTCCGTTCGACCAACGCGGCTTTCTCCGCGTCGCTCAGGAATTTTACGATCGGGCCTTTCCACTCGCCGTCGCGCAGCGCGATCCACGCGAGGCCTTTCGCGCCTTCACTCTTCGCGAAGGCCTCCGCATCGTCGAAAAACTTGCGCGGCTGAGCGGCCACGCCTTTCGCACAGATCGTTTTCACCGCGCCGCCGCTGCCGGCGACGGCAAACACCTTGAGCTGCGACTGGGCAAACACGTCGGTGACGTCGATCATCTCAAGGCCGAAGCGCAGGTCGGGCTTGTCGTTGCCGTACTTCTCCATGCTCTCGCGATAGGGAATCCGGCGGAACGGCGCGGGCGAGAATTCTTTGTTGGAGAGTTCCGTGAAAATGCGCGTGATCAGCAGCTCGATCTCGTGGAACAGGTCGTTCTGCGTGATGAACGACATCTCGATATCGATCTGATAAAACTCGCCGGGGCTGCGGTCCGCGCGCGAGTCTTCGTCGCGGAAACACGGGGCAATCTGGAAGTACTTGTCGAAGCCCGCAATCATCAGCAACTGCTTGAACTGCTGCGGCGCTTGCGGCAAGGCATAGAACTCGCCGGGATACAGACGGCTGGGCACCAGAAAGTCGCGCGCGCCCTCGGGCGATGAACTCGTGAGGATCGGCGTGTGATATTCCGTGAAGCCGCGTTCGGTCATGTGCTTGCGCGTGAGTTGGGCGACCTGCGAGCGCAACAAGATATTTTTGTGCAAGTGTTCGCGGCGCAGATCGAGGAAACGATAGGCGAGGCGCGTCTCTTCCGGATATTCGAGGTCCTGGTTGACCGGGAAAGGCACTTGGTCGGCCTCGGCCTCGACGTGCACGTCTTTTGCAACAACCTCAATGGCGCCGGTATCGAGGTTGGCGTTGATGGTTTCCTCCGAACGCGCCACCACCTCGCCGGTGATCGTTAGCACGCTTTCATAGCGGACATGTTCGCACGCGGAAAAATAGGGATTGTCGGGGTTGACGACGATCTGCGTCAGGCCGTAATGATCGCGCAGGTCGATGAAGATGACCCCGCCGTGATCGCGTTTCCGGTGAATCCACCCGGAAAGACGGACCGTCTGCCCAACATCCGATTTGCGCAATGCCCCGCACGTATGCGTTCTGAAGGGATGCATGGATACACTTCTCCACCGTGTTGATTCGCCCAGATAAAGAAAGGCAATGGTACTTTCGGGACCTTGCCTTGTCAAATCCCCGAATTCCTCGTGATGCGTTTCGAGGGTTGGGTCAATAACGCAAGCGCAACGTGCACCGGCTTTTTTCGAAGCGCAACGTCAACGCCAACATGGCGTCGCGTTCCTGCGCCGTGCACATCACGCCATCGCCGTCAACGGCTCGTAGGGCCATTTCTTCGGGAAGGGCAAACCAGTAGGTCTCTTCCGTATTCGGGATAGCATGGAGCTCGATCGTCAATATCCTGTCTTCCCAGCGTTCATCGAGGATGCTGATTGCGTCCATGCTGACGTGGCGCGTCGAGGCGAGGAATTGTGGACGGCCCGCGTCGGGAACGAGCGCGAGTATCTGGCAATGACCAAGGTCGAGCGGTCCGCATGCCAGTTTCCCGCTGACCGCGCCGAGCGGTTTGCGCGCCCAGAAATCGAAGACGTGGTAGGTCTTCGCAGGGTCGAGTCCGAGCGATTCCAACGGGACATCGCACGCACGCAACGGGATCGTCGCGAAACGCCCGGCCACGCACCACTGCCGTCCGCCGCGCTCCAAGTGAAACGACCACAACGCGCCCAACGGATGGTCCTCGTGCATTGTCGGATATACGCCCGCCATGTTCATCGCGTCTTCGATGTTGGCGTCCTCGGCTTGTACGACGTTCTCGCGCGGCACGGCGAATCCGTGCAGTTTGGTCCACGTAAACGCGGGATAGGTTGCGTCCAACGGTCCGGTTTCCCCTGCCGTTGTTTCCAACGGCGGCAAACACCGCTGCAACATGTAGATGCGTTCCTCGTCGTTGTACACGTCCAGCGGGTCGCTCAACATGAACAGCCCGCCGGTCAACGACACCAAGCTCGCCACGCTCCGCGCCCATTCGATACGCGCCCGCGCACAGATATGGTCGGGGTCCATCACGAACAGAATGCGTTGCGCGTGAAACCAGCGCGCCGATTCGACGAGTTGCATGCGGCACCCGGCCCACGTCGGGTTCGCATCCATCGAGATGCGGCAAGCATCCGCCACGCCGACGACCTGGCTCAACACGCCCCACGACGACAACAGGTACACGTCGTTGCCCATGCCATCGCGCACGGTCTGCATATACGCGCGGAAACGGCGCTCGGCGTCTTCGTTCGTGAGAATGCCATTCGCCACGGCCTGTTGCAGCCCGTCATAAAGCAGGTGCCGCACGCCGTCGATCTTCACATAGCTGTAGCCCGCCGCTTTCAAGCCGTCGTAGATGGGTCGGATATGCCTCGCGAGCGCCGCGTCGGTGCAACTCAACAGATAGCCCGCCCAAATGCCCGTGACGAACGTGCCGTCTTCGAGTCGCAGCATGTCGTCCGGGTGCGCCTTGGGGAAATCGTCGTTGATGATCGCCGAGCACGTCCAGATGCCAGGTTCGAGGCCCTGGTCGCGGATACTCGCGATGGCCCTTGCATGTCCGCCGGGAAACTGGTCGTTCGTTTCGAGCCACGAGCGCGGCATCGGTTCATGGCCAAACGCGGGCACCGGCATCCGCTCGTAGCCGTCGTCGATTTGGATGTACTCGAAACCGTACGGGCGCAACTTCTCGCCGAAAAGCCGCGACGCGGCGTCGATATTCTCCTCGGTGACATCGCGCCGGTAGGCCTCCCACGAGCACCAGCCCGAGACGCCTTTCTGATTGGGGCGCCACGCCCACGGTTTGTGGAAGGTGTAACCGAGGTGAGCGCGGTAGAAATGCGGCTTGACGTTCATGAACCACGGCATTTTGCCCATCGTCACTTCGAGGCGCGCGGTGAGATCGCCATCGCCATTCGGCGTGAGGCGTGTGTCGAGCCAACGCCACGCCATGCCGTGCCACTCGACGAGCAAGTCCTGCGCGATATCGTACAAGCCATTCACGCCAGCGGCGAGCGGACGCCCCACCTGACCGCGGATCGCCTGACCCGGCGCGGCGCGATGTGGCCGCATGTTCACGGCATCGGCGCTGAGTTGGAACGTCACCTCGACTGTCGCCGGCGTGTCGAGCATGAAATAGAGCTGCTGGTGGAACGGGGCGCCGACAAGGTCGCCATCGGAGGTGTGGCGGAACCCCGGTTCCTCGGTCCCCGGAAAAGTCATCGAGAGCAACGGTCTGCCGTTGTAGACGTAGACCAATTTGCGGGTCTTCTCGTCCCACACGTGCGAGGCGTGGACGATGGGAGCTTCGGACAAAATGAGGCCGTATTCTGTCTTGCGCATGATGGTTCCCTTGTAGTGCGAAGGCGCTTCGGATGATCCGGAAGCGGGGGGATTGTGCCATATCCTGCTCGATCCGAGCAAACGAAGAACTGACCTGTGCCAAAATATAGCAAACGGCTTCCATCATACTATTACGGCGGAAATGTAACGGATGGGACGCTTGGTTTCCAGTTTGAAGAGAGTTTGCGGCGCGAGGAGGTGTTTTTGGGAGAGTCGGCGATGTTGCGGTGATTTCGCAACATCATTGCAAGCGCTTCCTCAATGCGAGTGAGTGCCGATATTGAGCGAGACCAACCCGAAACGGAAATGTTCCGACTCCAGAACGGAACGCTCCAAAGGAAAGCCTCTGCAAGGATCGCGAAAACGCGTCGGTTACTTCCAGCGCGCTATCCGATCCAGCACGTATTCGGCCTCGTCCGCGTTGGAGACGTGCACGGCGGACCAGACGCCTTCGGGTCTCAATTCCGTGGTAAGCCAATCCAATTCGTCGAGATCGATAGGCGGAACGATCTGGATTCCTTTGCCGGCTTGCTGGCAGCGCTTGTAGATATGGGTCCAGTCGGACGCTCGTCCGTGTCCTGCGCCATATATCCACTGGACTGCATTGAGTTCGGGTATCTCGAGCAGACTGTCGAGGTGTTGCAGGGCATTGGGGCCGTCCAGGTGGTATAGCGAAGCCTCGGCGAAACGGCATTCGTCGCGGATTTTGTCCAGGAAAAACGCGTCGAACATTTCCTTGGAGATCATGCAGGAGAAGTCGCACTGCGGAACGTGCCATCGCAAGGAACTCACAATGCCCGGCCATGCCGTGCATGCTTGCTTCGCGTCATCAAGCATGTCGTTGCTGACCTGGAACACGTGCTGGAAGACCGCATGCACCTCGTCGAGCATGCGCTTGACCGGTTCCGGATCGAGCAGCAAATCCGTGTTCAGTTCGATCGTGCCGCGGAACGCCGCCAAGGCGTCTCCGCCGGGATGTATGTCCGTCATGCCCACATAGAACCGCCCTTTTCCCGCTTCGAGGAGGGCGCGGGTCATTTCCTGGACCTTGATCCAATACGGATTTTGTTCGGAGAAGCGAACGTGTTCCGTCCGCGACCAGTCTTCGATCGCGGGAGTGGTCCACGTAGTCGTCTCGGCGAAGGTTAGCTCCAGCCCGAAGAAGGCTGAAAAGACTGTCGGGCCCAAGTTGGGGAACAGGGAAGGCAACGCATCGCCCGCGTAGACAGTGTTGGCCACGGCTGCGCGCGCCGTTTCCGCGAGATATTCCACGTCCATCCAACGATCGCGAATCGTTGTGTGCGCGCGAGGAGGAGGGGGCGGAACGTTCGGTGTCGGCGCTTCCCATTGCATGCACACCATGGGGCGGTCCAAAACGGCCCGATGCCAGAAGGCGTCCTGACGGGCCAGACGAGTCTCCCAATCGGGAATGGTTTCGATCGGCATTCGCGAAGACCGTCGCTGATCGCTCATGAAGGCATGCCCTTTCCTCTGTGATTCTCGGCCGTGACCTGCGCGATGAGCGTGATCCCTGGACTGGCCAAGCGGACACGGTTTCGGTGCGGCAGGACATCTTCCCAGTGTACGTAGCTCAGCAAACAACTTCAAAGGCGCGGCAACGCGCGCGAATCGTCATCTCCCTCCCGGCATCAACCGTGGCGCGTTCCACCGGCGTCGCGCGGGTCGCGCCCCGTAAGAGAAATTCGATTATCAAGGGCAAATCGTGTATGCTTCCGGCCCGGCTGGATGCGTTTTTCCGTCCGGCAGCATAAGCCGCGCCGCAATATTCCACGGCTCAATTGCGGTTGCGCCAAAACTCGTGAACGAGAGCGGCACGAGGCCGCCTTGTATCAATACGGGCACATTAACGAAGGAGTCGCCATTATGGAACATCCAGCCAACGTCAAAAATCCAAGTCTTCTCCAATGGGTAGAAGAGATTGCAGCCCTCTGCAAGCCCGATTCGATCCGCTGGTGCGATGGGTCCCAGAAGGAATACGACGACCTCTGCGAGCAGATGGTCCAGTCGGGAACGTTCACGCGGCTCAACGAGCAAAAACGCCCAAACAGTTACTTGGCGTTTTCGGATCCCGGCGACGTAGCCCGTGTCGAAGACCGCACCTTTATCTGTTGCAAAAAAAAGGAAGACGCCGGCCCCACCAATAACTGGGTCGCTCCGGCGGAGATGAAGGCCACGTTGAACGGCCTGTTCGACGGCTGCATGCGCGGCCGGACGATGTACGTCATCCCCTTCAGCATGGGCCCGTTAGGTTCCTCGATTGCCCAAATCGGCATTGAACTCACCGATTCGCCATACGTGGTCGTCAACATGCGCATCATGACCCGCATGGGCGCCAAAGTGCTCGATGTTCTCGGCAACGGCGATTTCGTGCGGTGCGTCCACTCGGTCGGCATGCCGCTGGACAAGGGACAAGCCGACGTCGCCTGGCCCTGCAACAAGGACCACAAGTACATCGTTCACTACCCGGAAGAACGCGCCATCTGGTCCTTCGGCAGCGGCTACGGCGGCAACGCGTTGCTCGGAAAGAAATGCTTCGCCCTGCGTATCGCCTCGACGATGGCCCGTGACGAAGGCTGGCTCGCCGAGCACATGTTGATTTTGTGCGTTGAATCGCCCCAAGGCGAGAAGACCTATGTCGCGGCGGCATTCCCGAGCGCCTGCGGCAAAACCAACTTCGCGATGCTCATTCCGCCGACGGCCATGGAAGGCTGGAAAGTCACGACCATCGGCGACGATATCGCCTGGATCAAGCCGGGCCCCGATGGCCGCCTCTATGCCATCAACCCCGAGGCGGGCTATTTCGGCGTCGCCCCGGGCACCTCGATGCACTCGAACCCCAATGCTATGTTGAGCATCGAGAAAAACAGCATCTTCACCAATGTCGCCTTGACGCCCGATGGCGACGTGTGGTGGGAAGGCATGACCAAGACCCCGCCTCCGCAACTGACCGACTGGCAGGGCAAGCCGTGGACCCCGGATTGCGGGCGCAAAGCGGCCCATCCGAACGCCCGATTCACCGCACATGCGTCGCAGTGCCCTTGCATCGACCCCGACTGGGAGAACCCCGCAGGCGTGCCGATCAGCGCGTTTGTCTTCGGCGGCCGCCGCAGCAACACCATCCCCTTGGTCTACGAGGCGTTCAACTGGAACTACGGCGTGTACATGGCGGCGAC
>JAKJDA010000171.1 GCA_022706165.1 Candidatus Hydrogenedentota bacterium
CGACAACGTGGACGCCATTTCCTTTCCGCAGCAGACGCTGATGGTGGAGCCCACCTATCCGTGGACCGTTATGTGGCATTTCTCCGTGGACCCGCCGACCCAAGGCGCTCCGGGTTCTGCGGTGAACACGGAACAAGGATTGACGCCGCCCGAAGCGGCAGGCGACGTGTTCGTCGCCACCGGTCCGCCCGCCTTCTCCAACGCCAAAGCGATCGACGAATCCGTTTTGGGGCTGGCTGCGCCGGGAGGGCCCGAAGACAATGTAGACGCTCTCGACTTGGATGCTCCCTTTTTGCCGCGTCCACTGCCCAGAGGATCCCTGTTCTTCTCCCTATCCGCCGGATCCCCCTCCTTACTATCGAGTGGCAGAACCGCCGGCGACATTCTCATGCCCGATGGAATGGGCGGTTTTGAACTGGCTGTTCCTCCCTTTTTGTGGTCGTCGGGATTGTATCTGCCGAACGGATCGGATGTAAGTCTTGGCATTCCCGGGCAGGACTTGGACGCCCTGTTTCTCGACTCGATCCAGTTTCCTTACTTCTCCATCGCCGCGCCGTGGGTGTCGCCCGGCGGCCCCATCGCCCCCGGCGACATCTTGTGCCCCGATGGAACCGGGACATTTCCCTTCGCCCCCAAGAATGGCGCAGCCGACATTGTCATCTCGGCTCCGCAATTGGGGCTGACCGTGAACGATAACCTCAATGCGCTGGACGCTCACGGGACGGTTTTCCCGTCCGAACCTGAGAATCCCGCGAACCAAATGCCGCACATGAACGGGCGCTTCCTCACGCCGGTCCCCGATAACAATCAACCGCCGCTGAGCGGACGGCCAAATTGGTGTTCCCCCGTGGCGACTCTCAACGTGGTGGAGTTCTGGGAAGTGAACCAGGCGCACGCAAGCGCACAAGGTTTGCTGGACCCCGCCGATGTGGTCCCCGGGCCGGGCGTACGCCCCGGCAGTTCCACAGCGGATTACATCGGATGGTTCATGGACACCAGCAATCAGGGCAGTCCTGCCCGCGCCAATCCCGGAAACGGCGGCACGTTGGACATCGACATCATGCCCGGGTTTGACGAGTTCCTGCGGTGGGATAGCGCGAATCTGTTCGGATGGCCCGCCGCCATGCCCTATGCGAAAACCCAGCACGCATGGGCGCTAGGGTATAGTTTTCGACCCGCTACGGCGGAACCCCAGGCATGGACGGAGCTGACGACCGAGATCGATGCGCTACGGACGCTCATCATGTCGTTCGTCATGTGGTCGCTCAAAAATCCCATCCACGTCATGGCGAATGGTTTGGGCGCATCCCCGGTCAGCATCACCTTCTACGAATGGGCGCCCCCCGCAGCCGCCGGAAACACCGGTTCCAACACGGAAACATGGGACTTTGGCATGGGGATCGGCCACAGCGTGACGGCTGTAGGCTATCTCAATGGCGTAGACCCGGACGGGCCAGGTCCTTGGCCGACATGCGACTGGGTGATAGTCCACGACAACTGGTCGAGCACGCCGCGCAACGTCGCCGTGCCATGGGTGGATTTCTCGAACGCGCCCCCCAACAACCCGGCAACGGTCCTTGGCGATCCTGCCGCTACTAACTGGTGGCGCTCCAACGTCGTGGCCAGCCTCGGCAATGATTCGGACGGCGACGGAATTCCCGATTCCGTAGAAGGAACGGGCGACTCGGACGGCGACGGAACTCCCGACTATCTCGATCTGGACAGCGACGATGACGGAATCCCCGATGTCACCGAAGGCTCAAGCGATCCGGACAGCGATGGCGTTCCGAACTACCTTGATTTGGACAGCGACGGTGACGGCGTGCCCGATTCACTCGAGCGCATCCTCGGCTCCAATCCCTACGACGCCGGCAATCCCACGGAAATACCTGCGGCGCACTGGCTACTGGTGGCGCTGGCGCTTCTGACGGCAGGGTGGCTACTGGCGCGAAAAAGAAAATCGCCCATGGCGTAATGCATGCACCGGGTCCCTGCAGGCCTTCCTGCGGGGACCCGCGCCCTTTCGATCCATGAGGAAAGAGGGCGTGGGGCGCGCATTCGCGGAAAACGGCCGTGCGGATCGCGGTTTACGCGACGGGATGGCCGCTATGATGCTGCACAAAAGCGCGAACGGCGCGCGTGAGAGACGGCGCATCGAGACCGATCTCCGCGAGTTGCTCCTCGCGGGTGGCGTGGTCGATAAAGCGATCGGGAAAGCCGAGCGTTTTGACGCGAACTCCTGAGCCTTCGAATTTTCCCTCCTGGGAATAGTATTCAAGCACCGATGCGCCCAATCCGCCAAGGAGGGTGTTCTCCTCCACCGTCACGATCAACCCGCCCGATAGGCGGTCCAACATGGCCGTATCCAGCGGCTTGACGAACCGGGCATCGACCACCCCTACGGATATGCCCTCCCGCGCAAGGGCGTCGGCGGCCTCCAAACATGCCGCCAAGCATGGCCCCACGCCCAAGAAGGTCGCGTCCGTCCCTTCGCGCAAGATTTCGGCGCGGGAAATGTCGCGCCCGTCAGCCGGGCCGATCCGCGGCGCCAATCCGCGGGCATACCGAATCGCCACGGGGCCGGATTGCTCCAACGCCCAGGCCAGTGCCCGCTGCAAATCTTGGGCGTCACGCGGCGCCAGCAACGTGAGGTGAGGAATGATGCGCAAAAAAGACAGATCGAAGGCTCCTTGCTGGGTGGGGCTGTCCTCGCCCACCGCTCCGGCGCGATCGATTGCGAACACGACCGGCAGGCGCTGCAAACAGACGTCGTGCAGCGCTTGGTCAAAGCCTCGCTGCAGAAACGTCGAGTAAATGGCGCAAATCGGCTTCATGCCCTGCGCCGCCAACCCCGCCGCAAACGTGACGGCGTGTTCCTCGCAAATGCCAACGTCGTATACGCGATCCGGAAATTCTTTTGCAACCGTCGAAAGACCGGTTCCCGTCGGCATGGCCGCCGTGATGGCCGCCACCTTCGAATCGGCGCGGAACGCCTCCAACGCCGCTTGGGAAAAGGCCTCCGTAAAGGTCGGACATGGGGGAGAATTTGGCGTGAAGCGTCCCGTGGTGATGTCGAACGCCGCAACGCCATGATAGGTTTGCGGATCTTCTTCCGCAAAACTGTACCCTTTTCCCTTTTGTGTCACGACATGAAAAAAAACAGGGCCGTGCAATTTGCGTAGATTCGAAAAACATTCGGTGAGCGTGGGCAAATCGTGGCCGTCCACCGGGCCCACGTAGCGGAAACCAAGCTGCTCGAACAACGTGCCCGGCGTCAAAAAGCCCTTGACCGTTTGTTCCAAGCGAGACGCCGCCCGCGTCACGTGTTCGCCCAGCATGCGCTTCATGAAGCTCCCGATGTCTTCCTTGGCGCGCGTGTAGATGCCTGCGGTGATCAAACGGCTGAAATACGACGACAACGCCCCGACGTTGGGCGATATCGCCATCCGGTTGTCATTGAGGACGACAAGCAGGTCCTTGCCGAGATGGCCCGCATGCGCCAGCGCTTCAAAGGCCATTCCCCCTGTCATGGCTCCGTCGCCGATGATCGCAACGACTTTGCGATCGTTTCCCAGCCAATCGTTGGCCACGGTCATGCCGAGGGCCGCCGATATCGAGGTCGAGCTATGCCCCACGCCAAACGCGTCGTATTCGCTCTCGGAAGGCCGGGGGTAGCCGCTGAGGCCGCCTTTCTTGCGGACGCTGCAAAACCGTTCCCGGCGTCCGGTAAGCAGCTTGTGCGCGTAGCATTGATGTCCCACATCCCATATCAGCAGATCGTTTGGAGTGTCGTAGACGTAATGCAGCGCGATGGTCAGTTCCACCACTCCCAAATGCGGCGCCAGATGCCCCCCGTTTACGGCCGCCGTCGCAATGATGGTCCGGCGAACCTCGTCGGCCAACGAGTCCAACTCCTCCGCCGGAAGCTTTCTCAGATCGATTGGGCTGGCAATAGAATCCAACAATGGCGTGTTGTCCGCCATCTGAGGCGAAAGCATGTCCATACAGTCCGCAATTCTCCCCAAGCGCCTTGCGCCGCCCTGCCGCGACGTGGAGCGCCTTGCTTCCGAACGATCCGCGCCCCATCTGGAACCGCGATATAACGTCGCACGCGCCGGCATCTCCGTCACAAAACCTTTTTGCGAAAGCTACTTATACCATATTTCCGGGTCGAAAGGCACGTGCGCGCCGCGAACCGTAGAAGGCAGCGACAATGGCTGGCGTTTCCGTCGCGACGGTCCAGCCTTCGTCGCGGAGTTTTTTGTTTGGCGAGGCGGATGTCTTTGGCGGTTTGGTCGAGCTTGTAGCCGCAGGAACGGGGTGTTCTTCCCGGCGCTTGACGGCGCGTTTCAGTGCAACACTCGTGCGCACATGAGTAGGGACATCTTCCAACGCATGAGAGGAAGCCGCTATGTCATGTCACATCGATCCCGAGACCCATTTGTTGACGGAAACTCCGCACCGGCCCAGTCCCGATTCCGGAGGCGTCATCACACCCGAAGCCATTGTTATCCATTACACGGGCGGGGGACGAGCCGCCGGCAGCATCGACTGGTTGACGCGCGCCGATGACGTGTATGTTTCCGCCCATGTCGTGATGGATCGCGACGGCTCCATCACGCAGCTTGTTCCCTTTAATCGCCGGGCGTTTCACGCAGGCCGCAGCGCATGGAACGGCCGCTCCGCCCTCAACGATTGGAGCATCGGCATTGAACTCGCCAATTACGGTGTTTGCTTGGAGCAACCGGACGGAGGCGTTCGCGCGTCTACGGGCGCTGAAATTGCCCGGGGAAGCGCCCTTCGCGCCGCGCACAAACACGGCGGGCCTGTTGTCTGGTGGGAACGTTTTCCGGAAGCCCAGATCGATGCCTGTGCGCGGCTCTGCGTCGCATTGATGCGCGCCTATCCCATCGAGCTTGTTCTGGGACATGACGATGTCGCCCCGGGCCGTAAAGTCGACCCCGGCCCCGCGTTCGACCTGGATGCGTTTCGGGCGCGGGTCGCCGTGTGCGGCGGTTCTTGCGGGAATGCTCGTTTGGATGCAACGGGGTTGTGAGAATTCGGGCCAGGCGTTGCGCGGGGAACGGGCGGGGAAAAAATAGAAATGGCGGAGAGAGCGGGATTTGAACCCGCGGTACCCCTTGTGAGGGTACACACGCTTTCCAAGCGTGCGCCATCAACCACTCGGCCATCTCTCCGCGCCGGAAACGCCGATTTTAGGCGCCGGGGCGGAATAATGTCAACTTGCCTTTTGGGCGCAGTTGCGTCTTTCCTTGGAAGTGTGGTTTGATGCTGGCGTGTTGAGTGCGGAAAACGTTGTGAAGGACGTGGCGCGAGGAAGACGACATGAAGCCGATAGCCGTTTTGACGCTGGTTGCAGCATTGTTGTGGGCGATGACATCGTGCAGCCCGAAGCCTTCTGGCAGCCCGGCGGCATCGCAGGGAAGCGCCGGAGCGGAGGCGGTGCAGGGAACGATCGAGGAGACGGTTGAAATCGGCGATGTCGAGCAGTCTGTGCTGTTGTCGCTGACGTTGGCCAGCACGCTCACCGGCCCCAACATCCGCCAGGAGTTGCTCCGGGATCCGCGTCAGATCATCAATTTGGCCCGGGTGTCTGTCAAGCCTCCGTTTCCGAAGGAGTTGCCTATTTTGTTGACCATTTCTTCGATGCGCACCTTTCCGGATACGCCGGTGGTGTTGCGGGTGCGCGCGTTTGCGGATGAGCGGCCGGTTGGCGTTTTTGCGGCGATTGCGGGCCGACACGACACGGGAAATCGGGATGTGTTGTGGACCTTTGATCCGTTGAAGGATGTTCCGGCGTTTCCCGATACGATGTTGGTCCGGGTGGAGGCGGACGCGTTGTTGATGCCGGCGGGCACGGATCCGGGATCGATTGATCTCCAGACGGCCACGACTTCGCCCGAGCGCGTCACGAAGCTTATTGGCAATCCGTTGCGCATCCAATTTCACGGGAATGGCGCGCCTGAGGCCCCCGCGGCTTCGTGACATCCCTGCCTGCTTCACAGCCAACGTCTTGAAAAAGACATCGCCGGAAGGCGTTGCGGCGTTCCCGGCGATGTGATTGGCGCACGGAATCAGTTCTGGACAACGACGTATATCGGGTTGCTGATCGCGGTTACGCCATCCATGTATGCGTTTCCTGGCCCGGGGTTGGGCGTGGGGATGCGGTGCAGTTCGGGGCGGTAATAGGCGGACGCGGACGGCGTGTCGCGGAACGTGTAGGCGTTGGCGCCGCCCAGGAGCGCGGTGAAGCGGAACAAGACGCCGTCTTTGTAGCTCAACAGCAAATCGTAGGAAGCATACCCCTGTTGGCTCATCCAGTTTTTGATGTCGACAAAGCGAAGCTGGCGGTTTAGAAGGGCCTGGATCGTGGCGTTGTCGAAGTCGATGATGCCGCCGCCGCCGGGGTTGCCCGCGACGTTGACTTGGAAGGCGATGGGCTGTCCGGCGCAGGCGATTTCGTCGCCCATGCGGGCGTCATCGTACCGGCCGTCCTGGTTCGCGTCCGCCGCGAATTCGAGGCGCGGTCCGGCCGGATCGTAGGTCACGGAGGCGCGTCCGTTGCGGATGGCTTCCAGGATGGCGGCTCCGG
>JAKJDA010000172.1 GCA_022706165.1 Candidatus Hydrogenedentota bacterium
TTGTGCGCGAAGGATCCTCTGTTTCGTTGCCGGAAGGATTTGTCGTGGAGACCCGTTTCCGGAGTTTCAACAAGACCGCCGTTTTTTCGGATGCGTGGAAGTATTTCGAAAACCGGGATTCCCACAATGGGCTTAACCCGCGCGAGCTTCAGCGCGTTGGCATCAAGGAAAATGGAAAGCGGACGGACGAAATCGACCAGCGTCCGGAAGTGGCCGAGAAATGGCGAAGTTTTCTGGAAAGTTGGGAGGAGGAGCACCCCGAGGTTCCTCCGACGCCGTGTCGCCGCGAGGCCAGCCAAGACGAGATCGATCAGTTCAAGGCAATTGGATACCTCAACTGACGCCCGATTGAGGCGGCGCTTTCGGAAGCGGGTTCTTGGGCGCGGGCTGTGTTTCGGCAGGGAGTTCGCCGATGAAGAATTTCATGGAGCCCGCGGCGATGGTTTCGCCTTGATGGCGGACAGCGCCGGTGGCGGCGCAGAACGGCGGCAGACGTCGCGTGATCGTGATGGCGATCTCGAGGGTCCATTCGGGACGGACGGCCCGGAGGCACTCGAATCCGTCGATGGCGGCGAGCATTCCGGGGGCCGGGGTTCCGGCGCAACCGAAGTGGGCTGCTACGGTTTGCGCCATCGCTTCCGCCAGCGCCGGTTCACACACGAAGCCTTCCGCGATGCAGTAGGGCCGGTTTGCGAAGCAGACGCGCGCCACGGCATGGTCGCCGGCGCATTCAATCAACTCGTCCACCAGCAGCATCGGCGGACGGTGCAACAGTATTTGTTCTGCAGGCGTTCCCATGTTCGCTACAACCTCCCTGAATATTTTCTCATGGCGTATTGCGTTGTCTCGGGTCTCATGACGGCGTGTCGCAGGTTAGGCGGTTTTCGGGCGCGCCGCCGCCGAACGACGCATCTAGCGTTGCGTCTTGATGCGCGAGAAAGCGCACGGCGGGAAGGGGCGGCCAATACAGCGGTTCCTTCGCATCCGGACGCATCGAATGCAATGTTTGCGCGAGGGCGTGCATTTCCACAGGTGATAGCGCGCCGGACATCCGCGTTCGGGAGCGGTGCGTCGTGAGGTGCGGGCATTCGAGATACGGGGTGATTCCGTGATTCCGCGCCCAGCACCACAGATCGGGCATTTCGTCTTGGTTGGCGCGACATGCGGCAATCCGAATTCCCAGGCCGTGTTCCGGATCGGGGTATCCCGCCTTGAACAGGGCGTGCCGTCCTCGCTCCATGAGCGCGCTCGCTCCCGGCATGCCCGCCAACTCGTCCTGAACCGAGGCGATGGCGCTGTCCCGGCGCACTATGACCGTGATGGCATGGTGATAGAGGAACGCAGCGAGAGTTTCCGTGATCAAGGTTCCGTTCGTGCATAGGGCGATTCGGAGCCCGGAAGCGGAAATCAATGAGATCGCTTCCCGGAAGCGCGGGTGCAGAAGGGGTTCGCCCGCTCCATACGCCACGATCCGCGGTATGCCCATCGCGTGTGCCTGCCGGATGGCGCGGCGCAAGTCGTACAGTTTCAGGGCGGTGTTTTTCGAGGGCGCATTTTCGCGGCAGGCGGAGCAACGGAGATTGCACTCGGGCCATAGTCCGATGTGGAGGTCGACGGGCCTTGGGGGCTTGCCGTACGACGCCTCGGGGAAACGGTTATCGCGTTGCCGCTGATTCGCTGGTTCATTTCGATCCATCACGGTTGCATGCCGCTGTTCGTTTCGGGGTTCCATTCTTGTAATTCCAGGTTCACCGTGGCGATGGCGCGGTCTGCCGCGGCAAGTTCCGCTCTGACAATCACCCGTTCCCCGCGGAATGTCAGGGAGCCCTGGACCAGCACCGGTTGCGCGGGCCGAAGCACGCCCGTGAACTTGGCGCGGAGGATGCGCATTGTGCGGAGCCGTTTTCCTAGCGCTGCTTGTGCGGCGCATCGCACGGCCTCGATCTGCATGACGCCGGGCACGATGGGATTGTCCGGGAAATGTCCCTGGAACACTTCCAGTTCCGGGGCGAATTCGAAGGCAACGGCGAATGCGCCCGGTTCCGGCTCCGGGAGAAGCTGTTTTAGGGCGCCTTCGGTTTCGTTACGCAACGTCGTCATGTCTGGATGCGCCTCGTGGTTTGTTTGCAGCGATGTCCAGTTTCACTCCAAACGTTTCTTCAAACAAGCCTCGTTTTCGCAACGCGCCCCAGATATCCGTGCGGCACGGACGCCGTTGTTCGACGGACAGCGCAAGGCGATCCGCGGCGCTTGTCGCCGAGAGGGATTGCGTCGCGCCGCAGTGGGCGCGGTCCAATCCGTCGGCCACGCGCAACAGCGCGGCAAGTTTCGTGACCGTGGTTTGTTCGTCGGGAGACAGTTGTCGGAAGACCTTATGTTCGGGCCGGGGCGGCGCTTTGCGATGGTACCGCGCGATGCAGGCCGTCATTTTTAACTGGTCCTCGGTGAATCCCGGCAAACCATTTTCCAGAATAAGGTCCCGTGATTTTTTGTGGTGGGAAGAGACGTCGACGGCGAGGCCGATATCGTGAAGCATCGCCGCCGCTTCGAGCAGCCCGCGTTCCGTCCGTCCCATGCCATGCAACGGCGCGGTCGCGTCGAAGAATTGCAGCGCGATTTTGCGGACCTGAAGCGCGTGATCGGGTTCGCTCTCTATTTCGTGCATCAGTTTGTGCGCGGCCCGGAGGCCTTGGGTCATGGGCGCGGTCACGAATATATCCTATTCTAGATAAATGGAGTATTAGCAAAACTTCCTGCATTCGCGTCCGCGGCGTCGCCGCGTTCCACTACGTTATGCCCCAATCGTCACGGCGAGTGCAAGACGGGAGCGGCGGAGGCATCCCATTGCTTTCATGCGCCGGGCAGGGCCTACAAGATGTGGGGCCTGTCGCTCCCGCTGTCCTGGGGCCGGAGAAAGCCTTTGTGGAATCAAGCTTTTCAGTGTTTGCGATGTTTTCGCAACGAAAACGCCTTCGGATCGTTGTTCCAAGGCCCTGTTATGTGGAGATGCCCACGCGGATTTGGAGGGGGTGGGATTTGTCCTGTTTTTTCCGTATGAAAAACAATAAATTCTGTGGTATACTTGATGTTGCGAGGGCGCAGGCTGGAGAATTTCTCTACTACGGATAGAGTCAAAAATGTAGACTACCACAATATTTTGTTGCAACCCGAGAGTTCGTCTGCTAGAATCGGGGGTGGTGGCCTCTATGCAGGCGGGCAGGAGAAGAGGGGATGCGCGGAACCGGGAAGCTTCCAGAGGAGCAACGGCGCGAAATAGCGGGCATCTTGTTGCTGGCTTTCACGGTGCTTTTGTTTTTGGCGCTGGTGACGGATCAGTATCAGGGGAACGTGCATCGGCCCATTGACGACATCTCCAGCGTCCGCAACGCGTTGGGGCGTCCCGGCGCGTTGGCGTCGTCGTTTCTTTGTCTGCTATTTGGGCATGGGGCCCATGCCCTTTATTGCATCACGGGCATTTGGGGGGGCATGCTCTTGTCCCACCGCAAGCTCGATCGCATTTTCAGCAGGTTGATTGGGTTGTTTCTTGTGTGTTGCGCCACGGCGACGCTGTTTCATGTGACCGTGATGCCGAGTGGAGAGGGTCCGCACGCAGGGGGGGCTGTGGGGTGGTTTTTCGGCAGTCCGCTGGTGCGATGGTTCGGAATCATTGGGTCCACGGTGCTTGCGGTGACCTGCATTTTGGTTGGGGTGTTGTTGTCGACGGATTTTCTGTTTGTCCGCATGCTTGATTGGCTGCGCCGTTTGGCGCAGTTGTTGATAGGCCTGACGGGGCTGTTGGCGGGGTATTTGACAGCGCAGTGGGAAGCGCGGCGGAATCGGCGGGGGGTGGCCGCAGCGGGTTCCGAGCCTCAGCGCGTCCGGAGGTCTCGCGTCTCGTCGCCTGGCGAAGAGACGGGCGGCGCTGCCGCGTATCCGGCGCCTGTCGTGACGGCGCCTGATGCCGCGAGCGGCGTTTCGGATGAGGAGTTGCCGCGTTCCCTGCCCAATATCCGCCTGCCCAGGCCGACGGCGGAGGAAGTTTCCGAGGATGGCGTGGCGGAGCCGTTGTCGGTAGTGGAGGCGTTGGCCGAGGCGGAGCCGGCTGCGGGGGCGGGCGGGGGAGCGTCTTCTCCGGAATTGCCGTTGCAGGAAGGCGGCGGGGCTGAAAAACGGACGGGCCCGGCGCGCGTGTCCGTCGTTTCCAAGAAACAAGGCGCGCCGTCGCTTCGCCGCAAGGGGGCGATCGACGAAGAGTTGCCGGCCGATTATGTGTATCCGAAGCAGTACGTTCGTCCGCCGCTGGATTTGTTTGATCTGCCTCCCGTAATGGAGACGAAGGACCTGAGCGAGCAGTTGCACAAGACAAGCGAGCTGCTCGAAGAGACGTTGCGCACGTTCGCCATCGAGGCGCGCGTCACCGATATCACGCGCGGTCCTACGATTACGCGCTATGAGATCGAGCCTGCTCCGGGCGTCAAGGTCAATCGTTTTTTGGCGCTTGCCGATGACTTGGCGCTGGCGTTGAAGGCCCACCGCGTGCGCGTGGAGGCTCCGATTCCGGGTAAGGGCCGCGTTGGCGTTGAAGTGCCCAACACGGATCGCGAGCCGGTGGTGATGCGCGAGATTCTCGAGTCGCGCGCGTTCCAGCGCACCAAGGCCAAGCTGCCGTTGGCGTTTGGAAAGGATATCGCGGGCGAAGTCATGGTGACCGATTTGGCTTCCATGCCGCATTTGCTGGTGGCGGGCGCGACCGGCGCCGGCAAGACCGTCTGCGTGAAGACCTTGCTGGCCAGCCTGCTGTGCACCAAGACGCCCGAGGAACTCCAAGTGATGCTCATCGATCCCAAGATGGTCGAACTCAGCATCTTCAACGACATCCCTCATTTGATCACGCCGGTGGTCACCGATCCCAAGAAGGCCGCGTCGGCGTTGAATTGGCTCATCATTGAAATGGAAGAGCGGTATCGTCTGTTCGCGCATTTGCGCGTGCGCAACGTCGAGGTCTACAACAAGAGCGTCGAGAACGGCGAGATCGAGGTGACGGAGGCGGAAGGAACCGGAGGCGACTCGATCAACGCCATTCGCAAGCTCCCGTATATCGTGTGCGTGATCGATGAGTTGGCGGACTTGATGATGTTGGCTCGCGCCGAGGTTGAAGACGCGATTGCGCGGTTGGCCCAATTGGCCCGTGCGGTTGGCATTCACTTGGTCATTGCCACGCAGCGTCCTTCCGTGGACGTATTGACGGGCGTCATCAAGGCGAATTTTCCGTCGCGCGTTTCGTTCCAGGTGTCTTCGAGGGTGGATTCCCGGTGCATCCTGGACGAGATTGGTGCGGAACGCTTGATCGGCAAGGGGGACATGTTGTACCTTCCTGCTGGTCAGAGTAAGCCGACTCGCATTCAGGGGGTGTTCGTCAGCGATGACGAGATGAACGGTCTGATCGCGTATCTGAAAACCCAGGCGCCACCGCAATACCGCGACGAAATCGCGAAGTTCGGGAAGTCGAAGGACGCTCTCGACGAGGCGGTGGACGAGGACGACGAATTGCTCGACGAGGCGGTGCGCGTCGTTCTGGAAACGGGGCAGGCGAGTATTTCGATGGTGCAGCGCCGGCTTCGGGTGGGGTATACGCGGGCCGCCCGCCTGATTGACATGATGGAACTTCGAGGCATCGTTGGGCCGCACAGCGGCAGCAAGGCCCGCGAGATTCTTGTGGATCTGCCGCGCACGGACGAGGTCGCATGAGCAAGACCGCTTTGTTCGGAGTTGATCTTCGGGTCCGCCGGGAAGCCACGGGCTTGAGCCTGGACGAGGTGTCCCACAAGCTCCGGATACCGTCTGCGTATCTCGAGTCCATCGAGACGGGCGATTTCCGTTCGTTGCCCGCCTCGTGTTATGGACTGGGCTTTTTGCGCACGTATTGCCTGTATTTGGGATTGGATCCGGAACCGTATCTCGATCACTATCGCGCTTTGGGGAAGCAAGCCGCAAGGACTGTCCGGGACGCTTCGCTCCATTCGAGCGCCGCGGGAAGGCCTCGTTGGATGAACGAGGCGATCACGTGGGCGATCGTGTGCGCTATTTTTGCATTTGGGTGGCTTTCCTATACGGTCGTATGCCGTCCGACGTCTGAGCCTTCCGATACGCGCGTCCGGGCGGAAAGCCTCGACGATGGGATGGTGGTGCCGCCGCCCGTTCCCGCTTCCCTGCGTTAACGCGAGGATGGAAACGGGGTGCCCGGTCGGTCGCGGGTTGCGGCTTTGGCAGGTGTGGGGGTGACGCGCGTGGAATGGGCAAAATGAATCTCGCTAATCGATTGACGCTCGCCAGGATGTTGATGGTTCCCCTGTTCGTCGTTCTGATGTCGTTTCCGCGCACGATATTTCTTGTGTTGGCGTATGCGGTGTTCACGGCGGCGACGGTGACCGATTACTATGACGGCAAGATCGCTCGTTCCCGGAACGAGGTGACGAGTTTTGGCAAGCTCCTTGATCCGGTGGCCGACAAGATGCTGTTGTCCGCGGCGTTCGTCATGCTCATGGAGCTGGATGTGTTGTGGATACCCGGCTGGACGGTCGTGGTGATTTTGGCGCGCGAGT
>JAKJDA010000173.1 GCA_022706165.1 Candidatus Hydrogenedentota bacterium
CTGGTAGGAGCGGGGACGGTCCTGACAGCGGCGAACGCCGAAGCGGCCAAGGCGTGCGGCGCCCGCTTTGCCGTTGCGCCCGGCCTCAATCCGGCAATCGTGAGCAGAGCCCGCGAAATTGGCCTCCCTTTTGTTCCGGGCGTTGCAACGCCGAGCGATATTGAACTGGGCCTTTCGCATGGTTGCGCGTTGTTGAAATTTTTTCCTTCGGAGGCTCTTGGCGGCGTCGCGATGCTCAAGGCGCTTGGGGCTCCGTATGCCCACACGGGAGTCCGATTTGTGCCGACCGGTGGCGTCAACATCGGCAATTTGGAAACGTACCTCGCGCTGCCGCTAGTCGCGGCGGTAGGAGGAACCTGGATCGCCACGAAAGACGATTTGGCGCAGGGGAAGTGGGATGACATCGCGAATCGCTGCAAGGCCGCTGTCGCCATAGCGGCGCGCTTCCGCGAATAGAGGGGAAACCGGCATGAAGAAAAACGAAATGGATGCGTTGCGCCAGAAAGCCGTGGGCTATTTTGAACGGGCGGGCATCGTCTTGACGCCTGCGGAACGGGAAGCCATCGAAGTGACGGACTATGAGCTGGGACGCTTCGAGGATATCGGGCTGTTTTTGTTGACTTATTTCAACACAGGAAGATCGAGCGCGCGCGAACTCGTGCTGCTCCCGAACCAGGCGTGTCCGGAACATTTTCATCCGCCTTTCATCGACGATGCAGGGGAGAATATCGGGAAAGAAGAGACTTTCCGCTGCCGCATGGGAAAAGTCTATTTGTATGTCGACGGCGAACCGACGCCCAATCCCCAGGCAAAGCCGCCGGCGTTCCATGGCGATTTTTTCAAGGTGCGGCATGAAGTGGCGTTGAATCCCGGAGACCAATACACGCTCTATCCCGGCACAAAACATTGGTTCATTGCCGGCCCGGAGGGCGCCATCGTATCGGAGTTTTCCACGCGCATCAAAGACGATGCCGACGTCTTCACCGATCCATCGCTGAGTCGTTTTAGCCGCATTGAAGAAAGTTGACGGAGTTCCCCGAATGCCCGATCAGGCGTCATCTCCCTTGTTCGAGCGAGACGAGCGTTTCCGCTTGGACGCATCCTCGCCCGTGCCGCTCTATCACCAGATTGAGCAGATCCTCCTTGAACGCATCGGTCAAACCGATTCGCTCGGATCCCGGTTGCCTTCCGAGAAGGATTTGATGGAAGTCTTTGGCGTGGGGCGCGCCACCGTAAAGCGAACCCTCGACAATCTCGCCGCAAAAGGATTGCTCGAACGGCGGCGCGCACTCGGAACCCGCGTCGTGCGGCAGCAGATCACCGAGAATTTGACGCGCCTGACCAGTTATTCCGAAGAAATGTGCGCCAAGTCCCTGGGCGTCCGTACACGAATCGTTGAAGCGAAAATTCATGCGCCCACCCGGCATGTGCGCGACCGTCTCCAGCTTGCCGAGGGCGAGAAAACGCTGTGCCTCAAACGGCTGCGGGGAACGATCGCGGCGTTTCCCGTCGTGTTTTTTCAGTCGGAAATCCCCGTCAGCTACGGCATTCAGGCCGACGAAGATTTCAGCGGTTCGCTGTACCGCCTCATCGAAGAGACACACGGAATCCCCATCGAATGCGCCGAGGAGGAGATTTGCGCCGCCCACGCCCGCGCCGATGAGGCGCGTTTGCTGGGCATTCGACGCGGCGATTGCGTCCTGGTGCTGGAGCGCGTCACTCGAACGCGCGACAACCACCCTTTGGAATTCGTTCGTGGCGTCTACCGCCCCGAACATTACAAGTTCTCGATACGCCTGCGGCGTTGACCGCCCCCCGCTGATCGTTGATCCCAAGCGCTCTCGCCTTTCCATGCGATCGTCCTTTTCCTTAGCCCTCCGCCGCAGAAGGTGAAAGACAAGTTGCTTCGGTGCGGGAAAATGTGATTAGGTACGTTTTCGAAGGAAGGGAAAGGCATGGATTCACAGCCGGAAGAATTCACCGTTCCAGTGCGGGCGCGCCCGGACTTGTATCGGGTGTTATGCAGCACGCAGGAGCTGTTCAACACGATCGGCGACGCCTTGATCATCGTAGACGCCCAGGGGCGCGTCTTGTTCTGTAACGATATGGCTCGCGCCATGTTCGGCGAGGAAGTTAGCCATCTCGAACTCGAAAACTGGCGCACGCAGTATCAGTACATGATGCCGGACGCGGCCCAGCCGGGCGGTCCCGACGCCACCCCTTTGTTACGCGGACTGCGAGGCGAAACGGTGACGCGCCAAGACATGCACATCAGCGGCGCGAACATCCGCAGCGTCTGGGTGAGCGTCATCGCAAGGCCCCACTACGACGGCGGGCGTTTCGAGTGGGCCTATGTCATTCTGCGCGACATCAACCTTCGCAAGTGGTCGGAAGAGGCCATGCGCCTGCACGATCGCGTCATGACCTCCGCGATGGACGGAATCGTCATCATCGATGCGCGCAAATCCAACCTTCCCATCGTATACATCAACGCGGGATTCGAGCGTCTCACCGGTTACAGCCGCGGCGAGGCTCTGGGCCGAGAGTTCGCCTTTGTCTTGCAGGGCGCTCCGGAACAGGAGGCGCGCGAGGAGCTTTCCCGGGAAATGAACGCGGAACGCGCGGTTGCCGTCGAGGCGGAAATGCGCCGCAAAGACGGCAGCGCATTCCATGCGCGCATCTCCATAACGCCCGTGCGGGAAGCAACAGACATGCTTACGCATTTTGTCGCCGTGATCGCCGACATCACCGAGTTGATCGCCACTCAGCGCCAGCTCCGGGAAACCACGCGCATGCTGCAGGAAGCGAATCAGCGAATATCGTGGTCGAACGAATACATGAAGCGCAACCTGCAGGCCGCGGCGAAAGTCCAGCAGGCGCTGTTGCCGAGCACGTTGCCCGAAATGGATGGTCTCCACTTCGCCTGGGCATTCCGGCCAAACGAGGAGTTGAGCGGCGACATCTTAAACGTAATCCAGCTCGACGATGACCATGTGGCGCTGTACCTTCTCGACGTCACGGGACATGGGCTGGCGTCCGCCATGCTGTCCGTCGCGGTGAGCCGTCTGCTCTCTCCGGTGCGCAGCGCAACGGCCCTCCTCTATGAACGCGACGCCGTCACGGGCGAATACTCGGTGGCGAGGCCGGGCAAAGTGGCCACGCGCCTTGCCATGCGTTTCGAATGGGACGCCGAAACAGCGCAGTTCTTCACGTTTGTGTACGGCTTGATCAATCGGCGCACCCGCGAATTCGCATACGCCTGTGCTGGCCATCCGGCTCCGGTGTGTCTTTCGGACGCAGGCGTTCACATTCTGGAACAAACCATTGACCTGCCCATCGGCATCATGCAGGGCGACTATACCGAAAAATGCGTCCGGCTCGCTCCGGGATCGCGCCTCTATCTCTACTCCGACGGCATCATCGACACGATGAATCCGCGCAATGAACTCTTTGGAATGACGCGCATGACGGACGTGCTGGCGCGCATGCGCCCGCATCCGCTGGCCGAAGGGGTCGAAGCGCTCATGAATGCGCTGCACGCATGGAGGGAAGAAGGAAGCGTCAAAGACGACATGTCCCTTCTTGCAGCCGAAATCGACTGAATGCGCGGCTGCGGCGCATTCCCGCACGTGCGTCAGCCGAACGTTTCGCGCATGCGTTCGCAATAGTGGCGAATGGCGTCCCATTCGGCGTCAGGCGCGATGCGATGGTCCGGACACGGGATATAGCCCCCCAACTCGACCAGCGGCTTGAGCCGTTCGACTTCCTCATCGACCGCGGCGCGGTCTCGGGCGAAAACGACTTTGTTCATGCCGCCCACGCCGCGCAGTTCTTTCCCGTACGTTTCCCGCCACGGCGCGATGCTGGCGCCCCACGTGCCGACTTCGATGGGAAACATGGTGTTGACGCCGTTGTTGATCCAGGCGGGGATAAGCGCGTCGATGCAGCCATCGCAGTCGAGCGAAACGATCGTGATGCCGTATTGGCGCAGTAGATGGGTGATGCGTTTGTAGTGCGGACCGACTTTCTCGTCGAATACGCTGGGGATGACCAGCGGGCCGTTTTTGAAACAGATGTCTTCCCAAAAATGTCCGAAATCGAATTTCGCGCCGCTTTCCAAGGCCATTTTGACGCACCGGTAACAGAGTTCCCCGACGGCGTCGATGATCTCCGTAAAAAGGGCGTCGTCCTCGGCAAACAAATAACTCGCGCCCGTCACGCCGAGAATATTGCGAATGTTTCCAAACAGGCTGCCGCAGTGAAGGCCGTAGAGATAATCGCGATCGTCATTTCGGAGAAAATCCAAGCCGCCTTTGGGCCAAGGGATCGATGTTTCGCCGGTCCATACGTGCACGTCGCGAACGCGATCCTCGGAAAACTGCAGCCGATGCCGGTAATGCTCTTCCCAAGAGGACCGGTCCTTCAGCAGATGATCTATCTCCGCGGGAATGGAGCCAGCCCCTGGTTTCTCCAACACGACGACGCCATCGCCATTGCGCACCTTTTTGACGCCGTCCGTCAGTTCCTCGAGCACCTCGGGTTCAAAACCCGGCGCGAGAAAGGCGTTCGGGTAGAACATGGACTGATAGTTCGCGTCAAACCCCAGTTTTGTCCCGATAATCTTGTCCTCGAGATTCCCATCTCCATGCTTTTCGGCCTGTTCCCGGGTGATATGTCCTTCTTCCGCCCACTTGTCGAGCGTCTCTCTCCAGAACCCAAAATGGACCAACGGAAGCCGATCGTACGGTTGGTAGTTGAGAACAGCAAGAATCCGTTCGCGATTTGTCATCGTTCCTCCGCTTGCGTAAATGGATAAAGGAAGCGGAACGCTTTCCTTGACGGCATAACTATTTCGACGCAATCTGAGACGCTGCGTCTCGGGCAACTCTCGCAACGGCTTTGGTCATCGCCTCGGTCAACGCGGCGGGGCCTTCGCAGGACATTGGCTCCGTCGCCGAAACGGCATCCGCCCAGATGAGATCGCGGTCGCCGAAAGAGCGCAATTCCAGGCGAACTTCGCATAACGCCGAGGCCTTGCCCGCCGTCCGGACCTCTTCAAAACGCCTGAGTTCGCCGGTCAACAGATAGGTCGGACTTCGCATGTCCGCGGCGTCCCCCACATCCCGGAAACGATGCGTCGCGGTCAACGCATCCAATAAGGCTTTTCCCACGACATCGCGCGGCATGTCCGTCCACGCCGCATGTGGATACGCGTCCACCGCATTTCCATCGGCGACGAACAGCATCCTTTCGTTGTGCATGCGTCCCGCCAGCAGCGGGCGCATTCCGATCGTGCGATCGGTGGCCTGCATCCGCTCGATCGCGATCTCGGGATATACCGCAAAATAGCGCATGGGCACATAGCGCACTCCGCCGCAGCCCAGCGCCGACAACACGAAAACAAGAATAACGGCCCTATGCATCACTTGCCTCCCGACGGTTCGCCTCGTCCCCTGAGCAGCGAGGCAGGGTCTTGTTTGAGATATTCCGCGAGTTCGCGAATGGATTGCAGCGTGGCGTCCAAAGCCTTGAGCGTCTCGCGGAAATTGTATTCGGCGCTGTCCACGTTGGCGCCGAACGACCCCGCCGCCTTGGTCAAGGCCTCGGACGTTATGGACAATTTCGCCACCAGTTCGTTGGCGTTGCGGGCGGTGTCCCCAATCGCTTTTACGGTCTCATCCAGTTGCAGCGGTTCCACTTTGGCGTTAAGCGTCGCGAGCAGCTTGTCGGCATCCGCCGCGACAGTGCGCGCGGACTTCATCGCCTCGCGGAAGTCGTCAATGCCTGGCTGAGCCTTTTCCGCAATGCCCTGTAGGGCGCTGTCCGCGGCAGCGACAAACTTCCGGCTGTCATCCACAAACCCATTGAAGTTGCGCACCGTCTCGGTCAGCTCTCCTTCCTCCATTCCTTCGACCCCCTTCCGAATTTGGGCGATCGTCGCGCGAATATCATCGAGCACGTCTTGCACCTGAGACACAAAATTCTGCACGACGCTGGGGCTCGCGGGAATCTGCGATCCGGGCCTTAGCGGCGGCGCCGCGCGATCGCCGCCTTCCAATGAAACCGCCATCATGCCTGTCGCCAGGCTATAGATGACGAGCTTGGCCTTCACGCCTTCGTGGAGTTCGGCCTTGCGCGGATCGATGCGGATATCTACGTGGGGCAATCCCTCATCCGTGACTCGAGTCGCGGCGACTTTGCCAATGGGCACGCCTTTGAACTCGACCACCGATCCTTCGCCGAGACCAAGAACCGATTCGGAAAATTCTATCCAATATGGAATCGATTCGCCCCGGCCATAGCCGCCGATGTACAGCAACAGCGCCGTCAACGCCGACGCATTGATGAGGAGAAATATCCCCACTTTCGCTTTTTGGCCCCGTGTCGCCACCGTGGTGCTCCTTCCCTAAACGTTTCGCTGGGATATGCGATCATCGGCGCGCCGCTCGAAAAACTGACGGACCCGCGCCATATCGGTCCGCTCGGCTTCCTCCAGCGTTCCGCCAAAAATCACCTGCCCTCGGTCCAGCATCAGAATATGGTCTGCAATCGAGCGGATCGAGTCGAGTTCGTGCGTCACGATCACGAAG
>JAKJDA010000174.1 GCA_022706165.1 Candidatus Hydrogenedentota bacterium
CCCCGCCATTCGCGGAAGCGCGATTGCCGATAAACAAGCAATTTTCAAGCGTTATCGTTCCCGACTGCGCCCGTATCGCTCCGCCGGACACGGCCTCGTTGCGCACAAATTCGCACCCTCGCACGATCAGCGTCGCTTCGCGACTGTACAGGGCCCCGCCATCGCCCACGGCTTCGTTATCCGAAAATATGCACCTATTGACGGTCATGGATATGCCGACCGCCAGCAAGCCTCCGCCATGACGCTCGGTTGCGGGGGATCCATCCGCCATCCCCCCCCGTATCCGAAAACCGTCCAGCACGGCCCCCTCCGCTCCGATGACTGCGTGAAAGGCCGGACGGCCTCCACGCGCCCGCGCAGCGTCAATTATCGTGGGATAGCGATCCCCGTCTCGGGCTTCTCGCGCCGTCTCCAGCCCTAGAAAGCCTCCATACACAGAAACGCCTTGCCGCAGCACGAGCGATCCTGAAATGACGTTGCGAGCCTCTCCATACACGCCGGAAACCACCCATACCTCATCCCCAGGATGCTGTGCCGCCGCATCCACGCCATCCTGGATCGTAACGAAGGCCGTGTCCCACGACAAACCGTCATGCGGCCCGCCTGTATTGGCATGATTGACATGCCAAACTGCGGCTTGGAGCGGCATTCCCCATAAGAGAAGCCCCAACACGAGGATCAGAAACACCGTCTTCATGGCGACCAACCTTTCTGTGGTCCTGGAGCAAACGGCTCACCCACCTTGCGAGAAACGCCCGCAAAGACCCGGTAACCATTGCGCCTCGCCACCCAGCCTTGCTGCATGTGGCCCTTCCCTGTCCGCACTTGCCTCGACATCCTCATCGTCCATCCCAGACAGCCAACAGCCTGCAAGCTTCCTGGCGTCTCACCTCGCCAGACACCGCGCCAACCGAAAAGCATAATAATTTCTTGCCAACTTAGAGGATAATATAAAATTTATTGATTTGTCAACAGAAAACTGATGGCGTCCAAGCGTGTCTTCTGGAATTAACTTGAATTTTTCGCTTGAGGCGACGCACAGGGCGTAGTATACTTTGCGGTCTGTTCATGGGGCCCGGCGGGCTGCGTGCGTCCGATCGAGTGCGCGACGCTGGAGAGATTCGTATAGGTTCAAACGGAAGCGGCATAGTGGAGGGATTCCAGATGGCCAGTGTGGATGCCAGCAAGGTGCGTAATTTCGGAGTTCTAGGACACGGCGGCACGGGGAAGACGACACTGATCGAACACATCCTCCACATGGCCGGGTTGACGAGTCGCATCGGCAGCGTAAACGACGGCAACACCGTTGGGGATTATCTCGAAGAGGAAATTGCGCGCAAACAGACCATCGCCATGAAGCTGATGCACCTGGATTGGAAGGGTTCTCGCGTACACATCGTGGATCACCCGGGTTACGTGGATTTCCTTGGGGAAGTCGCGGCTTCGACGCCGTTGCTGGACGGTCTTGTGATCGTGGTCGACGCCACAACCGGCGTCCAGGTTGGCACGGACAATGCCTTCCGATATGCCGATGAACACCACACCCCGCGCGCTATTTTCGTCAACAAGCTCGACCGCGAACACACGAATTTCGACGAGGTCGTCGCAGGTCTCCAATCCGCATATGGCCAGCAGTGCGTGCCCCTCGTCATCCCGATCGGCGCAGGCGAAGGACTGCGCGGCGTCGTGAACATTCTCAAAGGCAGCGACCCCGCAGTGGCCGATCAGATCGAATCCCTCAAGGCCTCCATGGTCGATGTCGTGGCCGAATCGGACGACGCTCTCCTGGAAAAATACCTGGAATCGGGCGAACTTTCTCCCGAAGAGTTCGAACAAGGCCTGCGCGTCGGCATTAAATCGGGCAAAATCATCCCGATCGTCGCGGGAAGCGTGACAAAAAAGATTGGCATCTCCGAACTCATCGACTTGGTGGTGGAGTCTTTCCCGTCGCCTCTGGACCGCAAGGTCGTCGCCCGCAATCGCGCGAACGAGGAGGTCGAGATACAGGTATCCGCTGACGCCCCCTTCTTCGGTCAGGTGTTCCGCAGCATCGTCGACCCGTATGTAGGCCAATTGACCCTGTTCCGCGTCCTGTCCGGCACGCTCCGCTCGGATTCCGATTTCTACAACGTCACGTCCAGCACCAAGGAGCGCAGCGGCAAGATTTTCATGCTGCGCGGCAAGGAGCAGGTGCAGGTGGAGGCGGTAGGCCCTGGCGACTTGGCCGCCATGACCAAACTGAAGAGCACGCATTTCGGCGACACGATCGCGGTCGCGGGCACGGAACTTCAGATGCCGAAGATCGTTTTGCCCGAGTCGATGGTCAAGCTGGCGATTTCGCCGAAATCTCGCGCGGACGAGGACAAAATCGGCGAGGCGCTCAACCGCATCGCCGAGGAAGACCCGACCTTCACCCACTACCGCGACACCGAGACGAACGAGCACGTCATCAAGGGCATGGGCGATCTGCAGCTCGATATTTTGCTCGACCGCATGAAGCGCAAATTTCACGTCGAAGCCGAGACCCGCACGCCCAAGGTGGCGTTCAAGGAAACCGTCAAAGGCAAGTCCGATGTGCAAGGCAAGCACAAGAAACAGTCGGGCGGTCACGGCCAGTACGGCGACGTTCATATTCGCATTTCTCCGAACGAGCGCGGTGGCGGGTACAAATTCGTCGACAGCATCGTCGGCGGCACAGTGCCCCGGCAGTACATCCCGCACGTGGACAAGGGTTGTCAGGAAGCCCTGTTGCGCGGCGTAATCGCCGGATTCCCGGTGGTGGACACCGTTGTCGAGTTGCACTTCGGCTCGTACCACGACGTCGACTCTTCGGAAATGGCGTTCAAGATCGCTGCGTCGCTGGCCATCCAGAAGGGCGTGAAGGAGGCGAAACCCTGTATCCTCGAACCGGTCATGGAAATCCAGGTGACGATTCCCGAGGAATTCATGGGCGACATCAACGGCGACCTCAACAGTCGTCGCGGCCGCATCTTGGGCATGGAACAGATTGGCGGCGGGCGTCAGCTCATCCGTGCGCTCGTCCCGGAATCGGAAGTGCTGCGATATTCGACGGATCTCCGCAGTAAAACCGGCGGCCGCGGAACCTACTCGCTGAAGTTCGACCACTACGAGGAAGTGCCCGAGCACATCGCGCAGGGCCTTGTCGCCGAATACGAACGCGCCCGCGCGGCAGGCGAATAGCGCTCCGCACAAAGAACAATCGGCTTTCTCCATCTGAAACGGGAGGCTCTCGCCTCCCGTTTTCGTTGCTCTCCTCCTTCTGCCCTTAAGATGACTTTATGAGTAATTTAACTAACCAAACCAAGGATCAAATAGCTGTCTTTTTTGATAAATCATATTTCACGAATGACAATCCGACGGTATTCCCACGACACATTTTACTGATCGCCACGCCGCAAAACATACACAACTCAATTATTATCAATATGTTACGATTTCCGTTCGCTGATGGCACGCACATTGCTTGTTATATGACGGCTCAAGGAAACGTGGTCTGGTTTCCATGGGCAGACCAGAGCGTGAGAGGCGAATGAGTGTCACGGGGTAATCCCAGCCGATCTGGCTCAGTCGAAGGTATGCGTCGCTCCCGAAGTGTTGTGATGGGCCGCGACGAGAGCATTTAGAAACGAACGATGCACGACCGTGAAGGAGGATGGAAACGATGAAACGCACAGTGAGTTTGTTGGCGCTACTGCTGGTCATGGCTTTGCCGGCGATGGCTTTGCCTATCCCGAGTGAACCGTGGTATGACCCCATCACTCATCCGGCGCAATCGAACGCCGAGTTGAACCTGTACCAGATTGTGAATCTGCTCTATGGAACGTCGTATACATCCAACGCCGCGATGGAGTTCGCCGCGATTAGCAGCTCAATCTTCTCGGGCCAGCAGACGCTCGTCGCGGAAGCTAAATACGCCGGCCACAACCCGCAGGAAATGGGCTGGTATCAGCCCGTAGGCGCGGGCCCCGTCACCACGTACACCCCCTTGCTTTCCGTCTCCGGCAAAGGCGTGGCGGGTTTTCCGGGCAACACCCTGTCGGGAACCCTGTCCAGCACGTTCAATCCCGCGGGACCGTTTGGGTTCTATTTGGAATCCCCCCAGAATAGCGGCAACAACTTCTATTCCGAATCGTGGCGCAATGCGGGCGCAGACCACCTGGTGATATACGATCTGGGAACGCTGGTCGGCGCGCCGTATGCGAACCGGTACCTGTTGGGATGGGAAGATGTACCCTATTCGCAGGCTGACAAGGATTACAACGACCTGGTGGTGGAACTGACAAGCGTGGTTCCGGAACCGGCTTCGATGCTCTTGCTGGGCCTTGGCATCGCGGGCATGGTCGTGCGGAAGCGTTTCCGCGCACAGACGGCTTAATCCAACGACGCAGAAAAAATATCCGCGGCCGGATTCGTCCGGCCGCGTTTTTTTATTGCGTAGCGCCGAGAACGGCGTCGGCTGTATCCGTACGAATCACCGCTTTCTGGAATATGCCAACACCTTTTTCAAGGCGTCGACGACTTCTTGCACGTTCTTTTCCGTCATGCCCGGATGCAGCGGCAGCGAGAGAACCGATTCGGAAGCGTTCGTGGCATGGGGCAGATCGCCTGGGCGAACGTCGAGGGTCTCCCGGTAGTAGGCATGCGTGTGCAGGCCCAAGAAATGGACGCGCGCCTCAATGTTTTCCTGGATCAGGGCATGGGCGATCTCGTCGCGCGTCATGGTTATCTTGTCCAGATTGAGCCGGATGATCATCAGATGCCACGCGTGCTCGACATCGGGCATGACGGCAGGCAATGTGATCTCCTCGATTTCGCCCAATGCCTGTCGGTACCGCTGGGCAAAACGCCTTCTGGCCGCGATAAACCCCGGCAGCTTCAGTAATTGTTGCAGCCCCATGGCGGCGGAGACGTTGGTCATGTTGTACTTGAAGCCCGGCAATGCGACTTGGGGCGGGGCGGCGGGCGCGTGTTTGCCGTAGCGGCTCCAAGCCGTGGACATCATTCCGTTGTGCGCGAGCAGGCGCAGGCGTTTGGCCGTTTCCTCGTCGGCGCAGGTGATGGCGCCCCCTTCGATGGTCGTAATGTTTTTGACGGGATAAAAGCTGAAACACGTGTACGGACTGCACGAACCAACAGGCTTGCCGCGATAGCTCGCGCCCAGTGAATGGGCCGCGTCTTCGATGACGGCGATTCCGTGACGCGCCGCGATGGCGTGGATCGCGTCGAGATCGCATGGCTGGCCGGCCAGATCGACCGGGATTACGGCCTTGGTCCGCGGCGTGATGGCCGCTTCCAAGGCGGCCGGGTCGAGATTGAGCGTATCCGGACGAATATCCGCCAGGACCAGTTTCGCGCCCATATTGACGATCGTGTTGGCCGTCGAGGCGAAGGTGATCGGCGGACTGATCACTTCGTCGCCGCGCCCTACGCCCGCATGGACCAGGCACAAATGAAGCGCCGCCGTGCAGGACGAAACCGCCACGCACTGTGGAGAGGCCGTCGCTGCCGCGAAGGCTTTTTCGAATTCCTGCACCTTGGCTCCGGTTGTAAGCCATCCGCTTCGCAAGACGTCCTCGACGGCGCGCTCTTCCTCGGCCCCGATGTTGGGGGGCGATAGCCCGATGAAACGAGGGGCCGACGGCTCCCCGCCCTGCTCGACGGGCATCGCCAATAGGTGTTTCATCCAACGGACGTTGAAGTAGATATCGTCGAATGGATCGACCCCGGTTCTCTGTAGACCGTCGCGGATTTCGCGGACGCCTTCCTCGACGCTGTGTTCGTGCGTATAGCCGAGCACGCGCAGTATTTTATTGAACTGGACGTTGTAGTTGCGCAAATCTTCATCGCTGACCACGTCTTCGATCGTCGATCCGGGAAACATCGAACCAACCAGATCGGCAAGCGCACGGATTTGGTAGTTGGCGTCGTCAGACCCCACGTTGAACACCTCGCCGGCGACTTTTTCCGCTGGCGCCTGGACCAGCAAGGCGAAGGCCCGGGCTACATCCCGAACATGCAAGAAGGGACGCCACTGCTCGCCGCCGCCGTAGACGCGGATAAGGCGCTTGCGCACCGCCGTCGCCGCCATTTGATTGATGGCAAGGTCGAAGCGCATCCGATCCGACCAACCGAATAGAGTGGCCGGGCGGGCGACAACCGGCTCAAACCGTTCGCTCGACAGCGGCAGGAGGAACTGCTCGCACATCAGCTTGCCGCGCGCGTACGTGGAAACGGGGTTCGTCGGGCTTTCCTCGTCAAGAAGGCCTATTACGCCCTTCCCATAGACGCTGCACGAAGAGGCCAGAACAAACCGCCGCACGCCCTGGACTAAGGCGCGGCCCACCAAATCGCGCGTGCCCTCGACGTTTACGTCCATGGCCATCTCGGCGTCCAAATCGCAGGAAGGATCGTTCGAAAGGCCCGCCAGATGGATGATCGCCTCGATGTCATCCAGGAGCCGGGGATAGTCGCGCAGTTTACGGAT
>JAKJDA010000175.1 GCA_022706165.1 Candidatus Hydrogenedentota bacterium
GCGCGCGGACCAGGACGGGAAAGCACCTGGATCACCCCTGAAATGATGGCTGCGTACCGTCACATGCACCAGGCCGGCTATGCCCACTCCATCGAGACCTGGGAGGCGGGGCGACTTGTCGGGGGGCTATACGGCATCTCGCTCGGGTCATGCTTCTTTGGCGAAAGCATGTTCCACCACGCCGCCGATGCATCCAAGGTCGCGCTTGCGGCGCTTGTCGAAACCGTGACCTCGTGGCGGTTCTCGTTCATCGACTGCCAAGTCGCCAATGCCCATCTGGCCAGTTTGGGGGCGCGGGAAGTGCCGCGGACCACATTCCTGAAACTGCTCGCGCAAGGGGTGCAACACCCAACCCGAACAGGACCTTGGACCACGCTGCAAGGCGTCTAGACAGGATCGCCGGGCTTCCAGTCGTAAATGAGGGCGGGGTTATCGATATACCGCTGGATGTGCTCCTGAATGGGGAACACCTCGCCGCCGTCATAGGCCCGGTGATCGATCGTCCCCGACATCGTCACGACATACCGCGGCACGATCTTGCCGTCCACCACCGCCGGAGCCAAATGCAGATTGCCGATCCCGAACATGGCCACTTCCGGCGGGATAATCACCGTCACCGTCTGGTGACCGGGAAACATCATGCCGATATTGGCGATGGTGCACGTCGCCCCCAAAATGTCCGACACCTGCAACTTCTCGTCTTCGGGCACGTTGCGCAGGGAAGGCTCCGACGCCGCGCGCGAAAACAACGCCGAGCGAAGCCAAATCCACATCGCGGGCAATGCCCGGAAGTCCAATTCGCGAAGCCCGATCCCGACATACGTTCGGGCCGTGCGCATATACAGCTCATTCGCATCCGTCCTGCGCGCCTTGCGCGCCAGCGTGCGCATTTCCTGGGCCACCGTGTCGAGGTCCTTTTGATGAGGATTCCGCACAATGGGCTTTATCACGCCAAACTTCGTATGAACCGTGAAACTCAGGTTGATATCCGCCGCCTGATAAAGCGTTCCGCCGTTCCGCAACGGCGAATAGTCCAGAAAACCATTCATTTGAGGCACATGGTGCAACGCGTGGGCAAACGTTTTAATGAAAAAAGCGGAAAAATTCCGGTTGAGGGCCCTGCGTAAAATCCCTTTGGGGTCCAGCGAATCGGATCCTTCCTCATTCTTGCTCTTGCCATATTCCACCAACGGCGTCACATCGAAATGAATGATCACGGCGGCATGTGGAATCCTGCGCGCCGACTCGGAAAGGACATACGCCACGCTCTGCCGGAGGAAACTAAGCGGCGTCGCCTCCCGCACCCGAACGTGCTTGCGCAAATACGCGATTTTATAGTCTTGGAACATGATCGAGACGCGCCCCAGGCCCAACACGGGTACTATACCGGAACCGCCGCGTCCCATTACATCCAAGCAAGCCGACTAGGGCTATCGCAGGAAGGAGCCGATCGAATGGCCACAGGTGATTTTTCTGTAGCGCCCGGTCTCTGTGCCGGGCGCGTTTTGGAGCAAGCAGCCATTCATGTCGTTCCAGATCAGAACAGCCAGCATGTCCCGCTCCTCCACCTGGCTTGGCACATGAATATCGCCCCTTGCGCCCAGACGCGCCCGGCACAGAGACCGGGCGCTACAAAGACAAAGAAATGAACGAGACGGGAAATCCGGTGAGGAAAAGGAGACGAGAGAGATCGGACGGATCGAAGTGTTAATACAATTGCCCAAGCAAGCCGACCGCTTGCCCGTTTCGCGGGATTTAGTATATGCTTCGGCCCATCAGCGACAGGAGACGCGAACGCCATGCGCATCGCACACATCGAAGACCCGTCAGGGATCCGCACATGGGCCATCCAACAGCCGGACGGCCGCTTGGCGCGCGCCGAAGGCTCTCCCCTCGACGGTCCCCTTCGGCCTGCCGGGGCATTCGTCGAGCCTGCGCGTTGGCGCCCCGTGGTGGAGCCGCGCGCACTCCTGTGCATTGGGCGCAACTATGCGGGACACGCAAAAGAGCGCAACGAAGACGTGCCCACGGAGCCCGTGCTGTTCCTGAAAAACCCCGCCGCCGCGACGGGACATCTCGAAGCGATCCGCATTCCCGCCGTGTGCGAAGACGAAGTGGACTACGAAGGCGAATTGGCCGTCGTGATTGGCCGCGCCTGCCGCAACGTTTCGCGTGAAGACGCGCTCGCGCACGTCCTGGGCTATACCATCGCAAACGACGTGTCCGCCCGCGTCTGGCAATCCCAGCGCGGCGGCTCCCAATGGTGCCGCGCAAAGAGTTTCGACACCTTCGCCCCGCTCGGCCCCACGCTCGTCACGCCCGACGAATTGCCCGACCCCGGCGCGCTCCACATCCGCACCACGCTCAACGGAACCGTGCTGCAAGACTGCCCCACCCGCGAGATGATCTTCGACGTGCCAACGCTGATCGCGTTCTTGTCGCAAGACACCACCCTGCTTCCCGGCACGGTTATCCTTACCGGCACCCCCGAAGGGGTCGGCTGGTCGCGAACGCCGCGCAAGACCCTGCGGCCAGGCGACGTCGTGGCCGTCGAAATCGAGGGGATCGGCCGCCTGGAAAATCCCGTGCTATCCCCAACCCCATAGCCTCCTCTCCCGCGCGCGACGCACGCCGCTTGCTTCTCGCAAAAATCTCCGCCACTATACAGGACAATCGGAGGAAGCGAATATGCCATACGCATGGCGTCTAACATTGGCGGGAATCTTGACCGTGATGGGAATGGGATGCATGACCGGGAAATATGAGCGCCCTCGCGAAAAAACCGAATGGACCATCAGCTACCGATACGACACGGACAACGCCGCACTGCCGCGAGCGCTGCTGGTGGGCGATTCCATCTGCAACCACTATCAGCCATACGTGGCCAGCGCCCTCGCCGGCGCGGCTACGGTGTCGTTCTATGCCTCCTCGAAATGCGTCACCGATCGATCGTACCCAAAGGAACTGCGTCTGTTCCTCGAGGAATCCGATTACGCCGTAATCCACTTCAACAACGGACTGCACAGCCTGAGTACGCCGCCGAAAGAGTGGGAAAAGGCCTTGCGCCAGACATTTCGTCTCGTGCGCCGCACAAGACCGGATGCCGCACTCATCTGGTGCTCGTCGACGCCGACCCGAAACGCGGAGCAAACCGAAACGGTGAAAGCGCTCAACCGTATCGGAGCGAAGGTCGCCGCTGAGTTCGGCGCCGAGACGAACGATCTGTTCGCCCTCATGGACCCCTGCGACCGCGACCAGCACTGGACGGATGCCTGCCACTTCACGCAAGACGCGCGAAAAATGCAGGCGGAGCAGGTCGCTGCGGCCATACGCGCTGCGCTCGCCAATCGCGACGCACGGAAAGGAAAAGGCGAACGGCCATAAGCGTCCCGCCAAACAGGACTGGAACCTCATGAACGACAACCTCATGGACGTCTGCAGAGTGTGCGGCTCTCGTGCTATCGCTTACCTCTGCGACACCCGAAACGAACACAGCGAAACGAAGACACTGAGCAATTTCAGGTGCGAAATCTGCGGCTCCGTCTCCGTAGGCAACATCGTCTCCGGCGAAGAACTGGGAAACGCCTATTCCTGCCTGAACACGCGCGCGTATTACGAGGAAATCCATGCCAAGAACCTCAATAAAATGGCCGAGGCCGTCCAGCGCCTCAAGAGCGCCGTCCATTTTGAAACATCTTTTTCCATCATGCCGGTCCGTTGCGTTGCGGCGCAGACTGCGAAGAGGTAATGCATGACCAAGCCCGTTGCTTTTGCGATCGCCGCGCATCCGGACGATATCGAGTTGATGATGGGAGGAACGCTGGCCCTATTGGGGCAAGCAGGGTATGAACTGCACTACATGAACGTCGCCAACGGCTCGGCGGGAACGGACCGCGAAGACCGCGATGCGATCGTGGCGCGGCGCACGGCGGAGGCCCGCGCCGCCGCGCATACGCTGGGCGCGACGTTTCACGAGCCGCTGACGGATGATCTCGAAATTTTCTATACCGACGATCTGTTGCGCCGGTTGACGGCGATCGTGCGCCAAGCAAAGCCGTCCGTGCTGCTGACGCAATCGCCGCAGGACTACATGGAGGATCACGTGAATTGTCAGCGGCTCGCCGTCAGCGCCGCGTTCAACCGGGGCATGCGCAACTACCGATCCATCCCGCCAGCGGAACCGTATCTTGACGAGGTGACCGTCTACCACGCCCTGCCGTGGGGCCTTCGCGATCCTTTGCGAAAACGGGTGCGGCCGGAGATGTTCGTCGACGTAACACCGACGCTCGATCTCAAACGGGCCGCGCTCGCCTGTCACCGGAGTCAAAAAGAATGGCTGGACGTCAGCCAAGGACTCGACAGCTACCTCGTCACCATGACCGACATGTCGCGCGCCGTGGGCGCGATGTCGGGCCGTTTCGAATATGCCGAGGGATGGCGGCGCCATTTGCACTTGGGCTACTGTCCGGAACACGCCAATCCGCTGCGCGACGCGCTGGGCGACCGCGTCGCAATCTCCGAGGAATACCTGGCGACGCTCGAATAGTCTCGACCGGCGCGCCCCTCCCACGCGCCCCCAACAGAACAGGAACCTCCGTGTCACGATCGCTGCGCGTCCGGTTGTCGTTCATGATGTTCCTCCAGTATTTCGCCCCTGGAGCCATCCTGCCCATTCTGAGCCACTACGTGCAGCATTATCTGCATTTCACCCCGTTTCAGGCCGGCGTGATCTTGGCCGCGCCGGCCGTTGCGGCCTTCCTGGCTCCGCCGATCGTCGTGCGCCTCGCCGATCGCAGGATTGCCTCCGAACGCTTTCTCGCGGCATGTCATGCCTTCGCAGCAATCTCCATGCTGTGCTTGGCCCATCAAACCTCGTTCGCCCCATTTTTGGCCGTGTTTCTGCTGTATTCACTCGCCTTCGTCCCCACGATGGCGCTGTCGAACACGGTCGCTTTTCATCACGCGCGCGATCCGCGACGCGATTTCGGCGCCGTGCGCCTTTGGGGCACGGTCGGCTGGGCAACGGCGGGAGGACTGTTCGGCTACGCATGGCTGCGCTGGGGCGGAGTCGGCCCCGCCGAAACGCGCATGCCGCACGCCTTGGCGGTGTCGGCGGCGGTTTCCTGCCTGATGGCCGTCCACGCCATGACCCTTCCCGCGAAAAAGACCGCCCCGCCGAACAACGACGCAAGCGGCCCGCCGGAGGCGTTATGGCGAAGACCCGGCGTTTTCCCGGTATTGTGCCTCGCATTCATAGGGAGTTATTTGAACGAATACTACGCCTATGGAATCAGCCCCTTCCTCATCCAGCAGGGATTTCCCCCGGAGACCATCATGCCCGCGATCTCGTTGGGGCAAATCGCCGAAATAGGAGCCATGGCCCTATTGGGCGGCTTGCTGGCGCGGTTCGGCGTCAAACGTTTGTTGGCGGCGGGAATAGCGTTGCAGGCGGCGCGGTTTCTGCTGTTCGCGTGGAGCGAAAACAAGGCGATCCTCTTGCTGGGCATATCGCTGCATGGTCTGTTTTACACGTTTTTCACGACCACGGCGTACATCGTCATGGATCAACGCTGCGCATCGCACGAAAAAACCGGGGCGCAACAGCTCATCAACATCGCCGTGTTCGGCTTCGGCCGTTTGCTGGGTTCGCTCAGCGCCGGCGCCACTGCCGAACTCCACTTCGATCCCCTTGCCCGAGTCGTCCACTACGCCGGATTCTGGTTGGTTCCAGCCGCTATTGGCTGTTGCACCACTCTCGCGGTGCTGGTCATGTTTCGCTCCCCTCCTGCCACCCAGCAGGCTGCGGGCGCCCAGGAGTGAGCGGCGCTTTGCCGATCCCCGCCCAAACGGACGCAACGACGGGGCCGTTTATTTGCATTTCGGGTCATTGCCTCGGTATACGTGCATATAAGCGGCACAGGAAATGAGCAAGAGCCGTTTGCGCGGCCACCGGGACTTCGCGCTTTTGCGCATGCCCCGCCGACGCGAACCGCATGCTCAACGCCCGGGAGAAGGATCATGAACCAAGCCCCTTCGCGCCCTGCGCACACGCCCCGCGCTTTGTCGCTGGCGTTCTTCTTGACAACCGGCGGCGCGCTGTTCCTCGGCGGAACCGATGTACTGCTCGCGCTTCCCGGCAAGCCCGACTTCCTCGCCTCGCCGTCCGTCGCGGCAGCCGTAATCGCCGTCACGGCCGGGGCGAGCGCCCTGGCGCTGCTTGCGGTCTCCGCGGCGGCCCTCTGTCTAGGCGCGCTCCTGCGACGCCACAAAACGCCGTCCTTGCTTGTCGCGGCCCATTGCCTGGTCATATCGGCGGTGTTGTGGGTTCAAGTCTTGAACGTCAAGACGGAGGCAGGCCTGCAGGCGCAGTCCACCAAACTGCTGACCGTCCTTGGCGTCTCCTTGTTGTTGGCGTTCATTGCCTGGCGCGTCTTTCGAGAGCCGGACCGTCCCGAGCGATTCCAACGGCTCCGC
>JAKJDA010000176.1 GCA_022706165.1 Candidatus Hydrogenedentota bacterium
CCGGCACGTGCGCGCACAAGGCCGTCCAGTCTTGCGAATGTTGCGCGCCGTATTTGCTGCCAACGGATACGCGCAACACGACGGGCATGCGGCAGTACCCGCCGGACATTGCCTGCCATTTCGAGAGCTGGTTGAACACTTCGTCGCCGGAACGTCCCATGAAGTCGCAGTACATCAACTCGACTACCGGGCGTCCGCCTTCGAGCGCGAACCCGACGGCCGTGCCGACAATCGCGCCTTCGGAAATCGGCGAGTTGAACAGGCGGCGAACGCACCGCCCCAATCGCGGTTCTCTTCGCCGTAGGCCACCACGCGGCTGTCGTTGTAGAAATGGTGCAGAATGGGCTCGAAGATCGCGTCGCGATAGCTGACCGCGCGGGCTTCCTTGAGCGCTTTGCCGTCGGCGTCGATGCCGCTACGCGACTTCTTCGCGATTTGGATAACGCGCGGGTTTTGCTCGATCGGCATGGAGACGTCGTGCGGGTCGCGCAGGCCGGGCAGTTCTTTTTCCAATACGTTCGAGTATGTCATCGTGTCGAGGGTCGTGTGCGGTAGCAGCACCATGCGCGGCGACACGCTGTCGTCGACCGCCAGACGGCACGCCTTGCTGACCTTGCGCGTCGCATAGGCGCGGATTGCGGCGAGGTCGTCTTCGGTGGCGACGCCTGCTTCCACGAGTTTGCCCGCGAACTCGGTGAGCGGATCGACCTTGCGCCACATGTCGATCTCTTCCTTCTCGCGATAGGAAGACTGATCGCTGGGCGAATGGCCGGTCTGGCGGTAGCAAATCGCTTCGATCAAGATCGGGCCTTGCCCCGTCTTGGCCAATGCGATCTTGCGCTTGTACGCCTCGGCCAATGCGAGCGGGTTGTTGCCGTCGACGCACTCGGCGTGCATCTTCTCGGGATTGACGCCCGCGCCCACGCGCGCGACGTGATCGAAGCCCATCGTTTCGCCGATCGGCTGGCCGCCCATGCCGTAGAAATTGTTCATGAAATTGAAAATGAGCGGAAGCCCGCCGCGATGCGCCTCGTCCCACAGGTTCTTGAACTGGCTCATCGACGCAAACGCGAGCGCTTCCCACACCGGTCCGCAGCCCATCGACGCATCGCCGATGTTCGCGACCACCACGCCCTTCTGCTTGAGAATTTTTTTGTACAACGCCGCGCCCGTCGCGATGTCCGCGCTGCCGCCGACGATCGCGTTGTTCGGGTAGATGCCGAAGGGCGTAAAGAAGGCGTGCATCGATCCGCCCAGGCCCTTGTTAAAACCGGTCTCCTTCGCGAAAATCTCGGCAAGCAAACCATACAGAAGGAAATCCACCCCGAGTTCTTCCTCGGCGGAAGTGGCCAAACCCGACTTGCCGTTGTTCTTGCCGGAGACCTTCAGCGGCTCGCCGTTTGCGTCATGCTTCTCGACGATGCCCAGAATGGTCCCGTCGAAATAGCCGCGCATGATCGCGTCCAGTTGTTCGCCCTTCAGGTCATCGATGGCGCGCAGCCCCTTCGCGATGATCTCGCCGTGACTGCGGTGACTGCCGTAAATGTGGTCATCGACGGTCAGATAAAACGCCTCGCCGACGGCCGCGCCTTCCTGACCGATGGACAAATGCGCCGGGCCTGCGTGCTTGTACGCGATGCCCTCGTACGCCCCCAGCTTTTTGATCGCGTCGAGCATGTTCTCGAATTCGCGGATCAGCGCCATATCGCGATAGACACGTAGACACCGCGCAGGGGTAATGTCGGCGTTCGACTTGAGTTCCTGCTGGAGCGTGCGGTTGTATCGATTGACGGGAATAGAACCGAGCGCGATCTCGCCGCTTTTTCGCACTTCCTCTGGACGCACCATTAACTGCTTTGCCATGGGATATTCTTTCTCGCGTTATTTCCGCTGCCTTGTTGAGCAACGAGGGAACAAATCGTCTTCCAAAAGCCAATCCAACACAGTATACGACAACCCACCGGAACAAATCGAATCAACAAAGTGCCGTCTTTTCCGCGATCCCGCATACTCAGAACTTCACCCGAAGCGAAAAACGATCGCAGGAAATGCCCTTCTGAATCGATTCACCTTTTTCCCGGACGATGCCGAATACCTTGAACGGTCGCATCTCTTTGGCTCGGAAATCGTGCCCGAAAAATCAATTATATAATGTAAATCAATAAATACGTGTTCGCGGTTTTGAAAGAAAACACTTTACATTTTTCGGGCTCGTGATATAATAACGATGACGACTCGAGACGGCGATGGGCCCGCTAGGGGGTTACCGGGATACGTCAGCGAGGTTCGGGAAGGGGGTGATTCCAGCTATGACAGGTCCAGGTACGACTCCTGACGCCATGGATGGACATCACAAACGTATATCAATGACGGAGACTCACAACACGTAGCGGTGTCCATTCTTGGTAGGGCTACCCATTGGGTTGGGCGGCCCGCGGGCAGGTCAAGGCGACCTTCCCCAGGAGCGCACACAAGGACAATATCTGCACGGGGCGACGCCAAGACGGTAAAGGCGTCGCCCCAGTGTTTTTCGCGCCCGGCGCAACCGACAATGTTCTTGACTGGGAAGACGTCCTTGTGTTGAATACCAGATAAGGAGCGTCCCGGCGTATTTGTGTTCCGACGCGGACAGAAAGAGAGGAAACGAGCCATGCGAGCCTTGGTGTACGATGGGGATCTCCGCGTATGCGAAGTCCCTGCGCCACAACCCGGAAAGGGCGAGGCCCTTGTTCGCGTGCTCATGGCCGGCATCTGCAACACGGACATCGAATTGACCCACGGGTACATGGGATTTCGCGGCATCCCCGGTCACGAATTCGTTGGCGTCGTGGAGCATGCCTCGAACGTTCAACTCACGGGGCGGCGCGTCGTGGGCGAAATCAACTGCGCGTGTCACACCTGCCGCCATTGTCAGCTCGAAATGCCGCATCATTGTCTCGACCGCACCGTTTTGGGCATTCTCCGGCGCGACGGCGCTTTCGCCGATTACCTGACCTTGCCGGAAGAAAATCTGCATCTCGTGCCAAATGCGATGCGCGACGACGTGGCCGTGTTCGCCGAACCCGTCGCGGCGGCGTTTCGCATTCTGGAACAAATCCGCGTCGGCAATGAGGACCGAATTATCGTGCTGGGCGACGGCAAACTCGGCCAACTCATCGCGCAGACCTTGTGGCTGCATTCAAAAAACCTCGTATGCGTCGGCAAACACGCGCAAAAACTCGCGTTGCTGGAGCGGCTGCGCATCGCGACCGCCTCGTTCAACGACCCGATTGAGGCCGGCGCGGATATCGTCGTCGAGGCGACCGGATCGCGCGACGGCATCGAACGCGCATTGGAACTTGTCCGGCCTGAGGGCGTGATCGTGCTCAAAACCACCGTCGCGGGCGTTTCGGACATCGATTTCAGCAAATCCGTCATCAACGAAGTGAAAATCATCGGATCGCGATGCGGCCCGTTCCGGCCCGCGCTCGAAGCGCTCGCACTGGGAAACGTCGAAGTCCGTCATCTTGTCACCGAGACGTTCTCTCTCGACGACGCCCTCGCCGCATTCGAGCGGGCCTCTCAACGAGACGCGATGAAAGTGCTCCTCCGAATGGAATGACCCGCCACGACGCATTGAGTAACGACGGCGGGGACCGTTCCTGCCAATGACTCATGGCAAGTGCGGTTGGCGCGCGCCAGACTCCATCTCGTCCCGAATCAGTTCCTTCAAAACCGCCGCGTCCTGCATGAACTGATCTTCGGAATCGTCACGCACAAATTCGAGCATCGCGACATGAACGCCCGGAGCCGCCGCCGCATGCAGGTAACGCCGCCACCGTTCGCGCCCCTCGACCAACGGACGGCGCTCGGTTCCTGGGCTCCAATGAAAAACATGCAGATGGACAAGCCACGGCTTCAGTGCGCCCAACAACGCCAAGGCGTCCTCGACAGACGCGCCAACAGGCGGCTGCCAATAGGTTCCTGCATTGGGCGCCGCGATTTCTTCCAGCAAGTTCCGTGCGGAGCCGAGCTCATCGGTCAGGGTGCCGCCGTGCAGTTCCAAAGCGATACGGACCCCCTCGGCATGCGCCAACGCCGCTGTCGCGGCGACATCGCACACGACGCGGCTTCGATAACCGGCGTCGCTCTCCGCGGAAGGACGACGTCCCGCCCAAATCCGAATCACCGGAGCCCCCAAGGCGACGGCCGCATCCAGAACCGGCGCGAATTCCTGTCCTTCGCCCGCAACGTAATACGAACCGTACGAACTAACCGCGAGACCCGCGTCGCGCGTGGCGCGCCCCATGTCGCGCGCGTGCGCCGCATTGCCCGGCGGGACATGCACGTCGCCGCCCCACTCGATCGCCTCCAGCCCTGCCCGGACCGTCGCGTCGATGACCCTATGCGGCGCAAGTTTCCGGAATGTAACGGACGCGACGCCGCCCTTGACGCCAAACGCCCCTTCCGAAACGCCTCCGCTCATGTTTGCCCCCCGCTCTTGAATCGCTCGTCTGATTCGGACAGCGGGAAGACGTCTCGAATCCACGCCGCATGCCGCCACACCGATCGGCGCCATGATATAGCGTCTTGCCCGTGTTCGCCAACACACACACTCACGACGCTTGCCACACGCGCTTTCCATCGTGCATCGGCAAAGCGGAACGCCGCAGGAAATCCGGGCTACGCGCGAACGGCGGCCTGATAGAATTCCGTCACCGCGTCCCAATCAACCACGTTCCACCACGCGGCAATGTAATCCGCGCGCCGATTTTGGTACTTCAAATAATACGCGTGCTCCCACACATCCAGCCCAAGAAACGGCGTAACGCCCTGCAATAGCGGCGAATCCTGATTGGGCGTGCTCAGCAACACGATTTTTCCCTTGCCCGCGCCCAGCCAGGCCCAGCCGCTGCCAAAGCGCGTGAGCGCAGCATTCCCAAATTTCTCCTTGAACGCGTCGAAAAAGCCAAACTCCGCGTCAATCGCCTTGGCCAGTTCGCCTTTGGGCGCGCCGCCCTTGCCTTTGCCCAGTATCTGCCAGAACAGCGAGTGATTCGCGTGACCGCCTCCGTTGTTGATGACTGCCTGGCGCACATTCTCCGGCACGCTCGCCACATCGCGCAACAGGTCCTCCACCGGCTTCGAGGCAAATGCGTCCAGTCCTTCGAGGGCCTTGTTCCCATTCGTGATATACGCTTGGTGATGCTTGGCGTGATGAATCTCCATCGTTTGCGCATCAATATAGGGCTCCAACGCATCGTACGCGTAGGGCAGCTTCGGCAGTTCGTAACTCATGATCAATCTCCTGTTTTGGATGCGCGCGTTTCCTCGCACGCTATATCGGCCATAACACCAAGCGCGACGGCGTTGTTCCTGTAATGGATCGCGCCGTCTTCATGCGGCTTCGCTCCATTTGTGGCGTAACGAAGACCGCGGACACGGGGCAACTCGCCCCGTCCCGGGACGGCGATGCTCGACCCAATCCACATGGAAGATCGCCCGGCAGATGCCGTAAACCGAATGGCAGCAATGCGTCCGATTAAATGCGAGGCGCCCAGACAAGGACAGGCAAGGAAAAAAGCTGGCGCGCCTGGTGCGACTCGAACGCACGACCTACGGCTTAGAAGGCCGTTGCTCTATCCACCTGAGCTACAGGCGCGCAGAGAGCTACGGCATTATCTCACATACGGGCAGGGGCGTCCAACCCGGTTGCCGAATTGTGCGCAAGCGGAACGGCGCGTGCTGCAACGCCGCGCATTCCATGGCGTTTTTTTTGAAATGGCGCGGCGCACTCCATTCACCAAAGGCCGTTTCAAAAACGCTTACGGGAAAAGAACGGTTACAACTCAACTGCAGCGCTTTAGCGTTCCGGGGCGGTTGTCATGCTTCGCCGCCCCCGGGAAACCGCGCCGTTCACTTTTCCTCGTTCAGGCGGCGATCCCAATCGTAGGCGCGCGCGGTGACGATGTCTTCCATGCGCTGGAGGCGGCGGTCGAGGCTGTCGAAGGTCTTCTTCAACCGTTGCAACGCCAGATTGCGCGAACTGAGGTACGAGTGATAAAACTCGCGGTCGCCGTCGTTGTCGATGGGCAATACCGGTTCGAGCTTCATCAGCAACGCCGCGAGGATGTACACGGTTCCCGCGAGTCCGCCTGTCCAGCACAGGCCCAGGACCGCGATGACGCGCGTCCAGAACACGCTGAAGTTCAGGTGCTCGGCGATGCCGCGGCACACGCCGAAGATAATTCCGTTGCGCGAACGGTAGAGGGGACGTCCTTCGCGGGGAGATTGACGGGTCATCGGCTCACCTCCTCTTTCTGCTGTTTGTCCAACAAGATCGTCTCGAGCGCCTCGATGCGCTGCGCCATCCGTTCCATGCCATGGTGCATTTCCTGAAATATCCGCGCTTCTTCCTGGGTCATCGCCGCATTCGCTGCTTTGCCGCCGCGCAGAAAGCGCACCAACAGCAGGATGAACCCAA
>JAKJDA010000177.1 GCA_022706165.1 Candidatus Hydrogenedentota bacterium
GACCTGCTCGGATAGCCTCGCGCTTGGCTCGCGTTCTTCTGAAAAACAACGCCACGGCTATGGGGCGTCGTCGGGTTGATCGAGCACTTCGCGCAGGGCCCGCGCCAACTCTCCGATTCGATACGGTTTGGCGATGTATGCCGACGCGCCAAGGTCTCCTATGATATCGCTGATGCCTTCGGCGGAATAGCCGCTCGAAATGACGATGCGCGCCGACGGGCACACGGCGCGTATTTGTTCCAACACCTCCCGGCCCGACAGATGCGGCATGGACAGATCGAGCATGACCAAATCGATCTGATCGCTTTGCGCAAAATAGATGTCCAGCCCCTCGCGCCCGTCCGCTGCCGCAATCACATGGTATCCCAGACGTTTCAAGAGCGTTTGCGCGAAGTTCCGGACGATTTCCTCGTCATCAACCAGCAGGATCGTCTCGTGGCCTCCGGGCACATCGTCGCGCTTCTCCGTTACCTGCACGGCGGGCGCTCTTCCCTGATAGGCGGGGAAGAACACAGAAAAAACGCTGCCTTCGTCGGGAACGCTGACAAAATCGACCCAGCCCCCGTGTTGTTTGGCGATGCCGTACACGGTCGCCAACCCCAACCCCGTGCCCTTGCCCATTTCCTTGGTCGTGTAGAATGGGTCAAAGATCCGGTCCCGCGCTTCTTCGCTGATCCCGGAGCCCGTGTCCGATACGGAGAGACGGACGAAACGCCCCACTCGCGCATCCTGACGCGTCATGCCGCGCCGATCGTCGATGATTTCATCCCGGGCCGACAGCGTGATGCGCGGGGTCTGGTTGCCCGATGCGCGCATGCTGGCCTCAACGGCATCGCGCGCATTCACGCACAAATTCAGCAACACCGTGTGCGCCTGATCCGCGTCTCCTCGGATAAGCGGCAATTCGTCGGGCAGATCCATGACGATCTCGATGCGGCGATCGATTGTTTTCTGAATCATGTCCGCGACATCGCGAACCACGCCCCGCGCATCGAACGGAGCCATCGAGACCTGACTGTGACGGCTGAACGCCAGGAGCTGCTTGACCAGATTGCCTGCGCGCAAACACGCTTTTTCCGCCTGTTCGAGGTGTTGTTGCGCCCGATCAAGGCCGGGCTCGTTCTGGGCCAGATTCAGATTCCCCAATATCCCCGTAAGGAGATTATTGAAGTCGTGGGCCACGCCTCCGGCAAGCTGGCCGATGGCCTCCATTTTTTGCGCCTGGCGCAGCCGCGTCTCGAGGCTCTCGCGCTCCTCCTCCGCCCGTTTTCGATCGGTGATATCGCGAACGACGCCCACCAATACGGGGCCCGTATCCGTTTCCACGATATGCAAGAACTCCTCGGCCGGAAACTCGGTCCCGTCCTTGCGCCGGTACGCGCTCTCGCACGAACAGGATCGCGACTCCGTTCCCATGAGCGCATCCACGATCCGCACCCAGTTCTCGATGGAAAACAGGGGATTCAGGGCTTCGGAATGAAGGTTCAAGAATTCCTCGCGCGCGTATCCGAGCATGGCGCATGCCGTCGCGTTGCAGTCCAACACCTGCAACGTGGCGCAATCCAGGATATAGATGGCGTCATGCGAACTGTCCAACGCGTTGCGAAACAGGACCAGCGCCGCCTCCTGCCGTTTCCGTTCGGTGACGTCCCGGCTCGAAATGACGATGCCGTGGATGTGTGCATCCCCCGTCAAGTTGCTGCCGACATTGTCCAATATGCGCCAAGAGCCGTCCTTGTGCCGAAAGACTTCTTCGTAACTCCGCACGCTGCCCGATCGCGCAAGCACGTCATTGAAGACAAGCCGCGACGGCTCCTGCGACGCCGGGTGCAGAAAGTCAAAACGATTTTTGCCCAACAGCTCGTTCGGCGCGTACCCCATCACGCGCTCCATGGAGGGACTTTGGTATGCGATGCGTCCATCGGGCGCGACAATGGTGATTACGTCCGATCCGTTTTCGATGATTGCGCGAAACCGGGCCTCGCTGGAACGCAGCGCCTCCTCGGCCCGCTTGCGATCCGTGACGTCCGAAATCAGGCCGTCATAGGACACCAGGCTGCCCTCGTCGTCGTAATGCGGCACGATGACGTTTCGAATCCAGCGAATCGAGCCGTCTTTGTGCCAGATGCGGTGTTCCAGGGCCGGCGGCGCCTCGCCGGAAAGCGTATTGATGGCAAGCTGCACCACGGCCTCGCGATCGTCCTCGTGGATCATGCGGTACCAAAGATAGGGGTCCTCGTCGTACTCCTCGCTGATAAACCCAGTGACGCCCACGCACCCGGCTCCGTGGTAGGTAGAAATCGGATAGCCGTCCTTCACGTACACCGTGTACACATAGTCCGTAATCGCGCTCAACAACATGGCGTAGCGCTGTTCGCTCGAACGCAGCCGGGCATAGGCCCGGTTCAGTTCGGTCTCGTCGCGCACGGCAAACGTCATGCCGGCGACCTCGCCATCCGGGCCGCGCTCCACAACGCCCGAAAGGCGCATGTCCAGGACTGCCCCCGACTTCGCGATGAATTGGCACGCCACGTCCGCACATTCGCCCGTTGCGCGAAACAGCGGCATGATTTCCGCCTCCATCCGCTCGCGCGAATCTTGCGTCATGTACGACAGAAACCATGCGCCCGAAGTTTCATCGGGCGAATGCCCCAGAACAGACGGCCACCGCTTGCCAACGCTCACGATGCGCCCCTCGCCATCGGTCCGCGCAACCATTGCCGGGAAAGACGCGAGGGAGTCGCCGTGCGCGCCGACAAGCGAGGGCGACGATCGCGCGCCTTTCCCGCTTGCGCCCAAACGCCTAGGCATGGAGGAAGATTTGCCGAAAACGACAGAAAACGCCAGCGCTATGCATGAAAAACCTCCTCTTTTCGCGCGAGGTGCGCCACATCGGCGTCTTTCGCGGACACGCCCGGCGGACGACGTTTCCCCCCTGGCGCGCCTCTGCCTCGCGACGGACGGAATCAACGGTCACATGTGAAATTTTATCATGTTTGGCCAACTGCCGCCAGCCTATATAATCCATTTATCTACTAGATTTATTTTGTTTGACTTCTTTGCTCCTTCGTGATAATATCGCGCCATTCGGCGAAGTGGGTGGTTTCGCCGGAACCGTGGTCGGGGGAATGATTGGGCGACATAGATGTCGGCTATGCGGAAAGGCTGCTGCCCACGGAATCAAGTAAACGCGGAGGAGGATGTGAGATGAAAAGGTTTTTCGTTGCTTTATCCGTATTTCTCGTTTCTGGATCGGCTTTTGCTGAATTACAAAATGTTCAAGTAGGCGGGCAGATACGCATCCGGGGGCGCTTCTGGTCGAGCACATTCGAAAACAACCTGCGAAATCCGCGCACCGTCCATATGCCCGCCAACTTCTTGCCGGGCCGGTCCATCGGACCTTACGGAGTGGCCAGCCAGATGAGTTGGGACAGCCATTCGAACGACCAGAAATACGTCGAACAAAACGCCAAACTCCGCGTCACGGCCGATTACACGGACAACGTGTCGGCGGTTATCGAAGTGGATTGGTCGGGACGCTGGGGAAATGATTTCCGGTCCGACTACGTCACCGGGACGGATGGGCGCGGCGGAGCGGCGAGCGACGTGCAGTTGTTGCAGTCGTACATCCAGACCCGCGAGACGTTTGGGCTGCCGCTGCAGGTTCGCATAGGCCGTCAGCAGATCGTGCTGGGGGATGGATGGTTGGTCGGGGACTCCCAGGGAATCATGGATATTTCCTTTGATGGCATTCGCTTGACGTACGACAACAAGACGTTCGCCGTGGATGGCTGGGCGGCCAAGCTGGCGGAAGGGGGAACCGCCGAGCAGGACGGCGATGTGGATTTTTACGGGATCGCGGCGACGTGCCGGGCAGTTCCCAAAAATGAGTTTACGGCCTACTGGCTGTTGGTGCGCGATGCCCGTGCGCTGCGCGATACGCAACTCGTCTGGTTTGGCGAGTGGTTCGAGAACCTTCTCGGGCTAGACGACTACGACGTCACCCAGTTGCATACCGTCGGGGCGCGCGCCGCGGGAACGATTGCTTCCGCAGACTACAAGGTCGAACTTGCGTACCAGTTCGGCAATGCCGATCGCGCGGGCAGCCTGTTCAAGCCGTTCACGTACGGCGACCCCCGCGCCTCCTACGATGCCTGGGCCGGAGACATCGAGGTGGGCTACACGTTCGACATCGCATGGAAGCCGCGCGTGTTCGCGGGCGGCGCCTATTTCGACGGCGAAGACCAGCGCGACCTTAGCTTCCTCGAGTGGCTGAGCCCCTTCGATCGCCCCAAAGCGAGCCTGTCGTTCAACCGCTTGTTCTCGTCAAAGACCTATCTTTTCGTGTTTGACCAGGACCGCAACACGTCGAATTTCCACGATATCCGGGCGGGCGTCTCGGTCAAGCCCACGGATAGCGTGAAGGTCTCGCTGGCGGCGCACAAACTTGCCGCGAACGCCGCGTTCGACATGCCCTGGAACGTGCTTATCGGACGTTACCGCGTGCCCCTGCTGCCCGCTTGGAGTTTCCTGACCACGCCCTGCGGCAAGGACATCGGGTATGTCGCCGAGTTGAACGTCGATTATCAATACAGCAAGGATTTGTCCTTCAAACTGACGTGGGAACATCTGTTTGCGGACCGCGATCTCAATGCCGGCAATTTCCTGTATCGCAATGGCTTTGAATTCGGAGGACTTGACGCCGGGGACGTCGCATCGCGCCGCCATGAGCGGATGCGGCGTCTCCGGCGATCGGCTTTTCAGCCGAAATCGCACGGTCGCCTTGTCGACAGATTTACGGCCGGTTCCGCGTGAGGTTTCCGCGTTCCAGGTCTAGCAAGAAACGTTTCCAGGGGAGACCGCACGAAAACCCGCCCAACGCGCCGTTTGCCGCGACAAAACGATGGCACGGCACGAGGATGGGCGCAGGGTTGGCCCCCAACGCTTGGCCAATGGCGCGCGCACTGCCGCGGCCAAGCCCCATGCGCTCGGCAAGGCCTGCATAGGTGGACGTTTTTCCCCACGGGAACGTGCGGGCCGTGCGCCATACGCTCATCTGAAACGGCGTGCCCCGTAGATCGAGGGGTATATCGGGAAAGGTTTCGGGTTCGCCTGCAAGATAACGGGCAAACGCGGCGCGAAGCCGTGCGAATATGCGGCTTTCGGAATGCCCGGAGAGATCGCGCGTCGGTGGCGAATCCACGTCGCGCCGCAACGCGATCCAAGACACCCCCGCTTCGCCTACGCGCGCTTCCACGTATCCAAGCGGGCACGTCGCAAGAAGGCCTTCCGTCTGTTCTCCCTGGTCATGCATCGTGTCGGTCTCCTTGGCGGCGCCATTATACCTCGGATGGCGGGCGATACGGAACGTGCGATTTCGCGGCGAATTCGCCGGAGCGCCCGGAAGCGCGTATACTATGCCGCGTGTTCCGAACAAAAAACGGCTTCATAAGGAGATGGCGTGTCGTTACAATGCCGAAAGGCGGAGAATCCGCGGCGACGAATAGGCGCTCTGGGCGTGGGGCTGGTCGGCTTGCTGGTTTGCGCGGCATGCGCCCCGACATCCGATGCGCCTGCCCGGGCGGAATCGGGAATCGTGGCGTTTGGACCGCACTTGACCGAAACGGTCTTTGCGCTGGGACAAGGCGATCGGGTCGTCGGCCGGACGCGGTATTGCGACTACCCGCCGGAGGCGCTGCGTCTGCCCGTTGTGGGCGATTACCTGAGTCCGGATTTCGAGAAGCTTACGGTGTTGCGTCCGTCGTTGTTGATTGTTCCGGGCGCGGATGCCAAGCTGTCGACATTCGCCAAGCTCAAAGGCATTCCGGCGTTGAATGTCGACATGGACACCTTGGCTTCGATCGACGCAGGGATCGCGACGATTGGCGCGGCGTTGGGATGTGGAGAGCGGGCCGATTCGCTCCGCGCGCAACTCCGCGATCGCCTCGATGGCGTCCGGCGGGCGACGGCGGGAAAGCCGCGTCCGCGGGTGTTGATTCTCACCGCGCGCGGCAATCACGATCTAACGGGGTTGTACACCGTGGGGCCGACGAGTTTTCTGGCGGAATTGGTGGACGTGGCGGGCGGCGAGAACCTTTTTGCGGAGAGTCCGCAGCGCTATTTTGAGGCTTCCAAGGAAACCATTGTCATGCGCGCGCCGGAAGTCATCTTCGAATTTCATGCGGGCGAAACGCTTGCCGAAAAGGAACGGAAGGCGTTTGCGGACGACTGGAAACGCTTGCCGTCGCTGCCTGCCGTGCGCGACGGGCGCGTACACATCATCACGGAGTCGTATGCCATGCGCCCCGGCCCGCGAATTGTGGACGTGGCCGAGTTGTTCGCCCGGTTGCTGCACCCGGATGCGGCGCAGATTGGGCAGTAGGATTTTTCATGAACCATGCAGCCACCGCCAAAGATGCCGGCAGCCGTCTTCTCGTCGCGGAGAAT
>JAKJDA010000178.1 GCA_022706165.1 Candidatus Hydrogenedentota bacterium
GGCGTGGATGGGGTCCGGGACGAAGTCGCTGCCGAGGGTGTACATCTTGAGGATGGGCACAATCCCGAAGCTGTCGCCGTAGTCAAAGCCGTACACGCCGCGCGTGAGCGAGGGGGTGGAGGTGGGTTCCACCGCCAAAAAGCGGGTCTTGCGGCCGTCGCGCAGGTTGGCGCGCAGGAAAGGCAGCGCGATGCCGCCAAAATTGGAGCCCCCGCCCACGCAGCCGATGACCACATCCGGGTATTCGCCGGCCAGGTCCATCTGCTTGAGGGCTTCCTCGCCGATGACGGTCTGGTGCAGCAGTACGTGGTTCAGCACACTGCCAAGGGCGTATTTGGCTTTGCCGCCGCTGGTGACGGCGGCTTCGATGGCCTCGGAGATGGCCATGCCAAGGCTGCCGGTTGTGTTCGGGTCGTGTTCGAGGAAACTGCGGCCCGCTTGGGTCGTGTCGCTCGGGCTGGGGATGACCGAACTGCCGTAGGTCTGCATCAGCGTGCGGCGATACGGCTTCTGCTCGTAGCTGACGCGCACCATGTACACGGTGCACTTCATGCCGAACATGCCGCATGCGATGGACAGCGCCGAGCCCCATTGGCCCGCGCCGGTCTCGGTCGTGATTTCCTTGATGCCGGCTTCTTTATTGTAATACGCCTGCGCCACGGCGGTGTTGATTTTGTGACTGCCGCCGGGGCATACGCTCTCGTTTTTATAGAAAATCTTCGCCGGGGTGCCCAGCGCTTTTTCGAGACGATACGCGCGCCGCAACGGCGTCGGGCGCCACAACCGATAAAGGTCCATCAACTCGCCGGGGATCGAGATCATCGGCTGCGCCGACATCTCCTGCTCGATGAGGCTCATCGGAAAAATCGGCGTCATGTCCTCCGGCACGATGGGCTTGAACGTAGCCGGGTGCAGCGGAGGAGCCAGCGGCGGCTGCAAGTCCGCATTGATGTTGTACCACGCATCCGGCATCTTGGCCGGGTCGAGCAGGAAACTGTATTGCTCCATTGCAGAAAAACCCCCTTTGTTTAATATCCCAACCGCCACCCCGGACACCCGGTCTGTCCCCCGCGCATCGCAAGACGGACGTTGCGACAACCATGCGCGAGCCAAAGGTCCGCCCTCGGACAGGAAACATTATACACATCTTCCCCGTGCGTCCCAAGAAGCGCGCGGGGACAAACTCGTCTGCCGGAAATGGTGCGGCATTTTCCCGATTAAGAGCAAGGCCTGTCCGGATAATTCACCAAGGCCAGGGGACGATAGTGGGTGTCTGCGTTCCATCTTGCCCATACAGAAGGATCGACCGTTTCGTTCACGCCTCTTCCGAATGGCCGTGTATATGGGCGCCGGAAACGCTTGTAAATTTTAAACATAAAACTTTCGTAAGACTTATGTATTTCCCCTAGCGTTGCAGCATCGGAAGAAGGCGTGATCATTGTTCGGAACTGCAGGCCGCATGCCGCGGCACGACCCTGAATCCACGCCAGGGGGATGCTGGCAAGACGAGCGTCCCTGAAACCGCCGCCAACATTGGCGTGCGCACCGATAAACCAACGCTGCTCTACGTTCTTGTTCTGCGGTTTGCTTTTCGTCCACACGGTAACATCATAGTCCTTGCGACGTTCGTCGATCGCCATCGCGTGGTAAGCGTTCTCCACAATCTTGCTCAGTTCGGTATCGTGCCATTTGTATTTGTCTCTGCTGAACGGAACATTGGACGCTGGAACGCCCAGGGCGCCAACCGTGTCCCATACTCCAATAAATTTGACGAGTACTTCGCGGGAAAAAGTCTTGCGGAAAGCCACCGCCTCTGGGTTATCCACATCGGGAGTTTTGACACGGTAGATGTCATAGGCTTGCCGGACGAGTTGATCCACAGGGTTCTGCAGCACTCCGCACTTTCGAATAAGGCCTACAAGACTCCGCGCCGTGTAAGCGCCCCGGCTGAATCCGAAGAAGTATAGCTCGTCACCTTCTATGTGCTTTTCCGACAACCATGCGTATCCATCCCGTATGTTTTTCGACAGACCTAACCCAAACGCCCCCCCTCGCCATCGACGCATCCAATCGGTTCCAACGCCTGTATCGTAATAACAAGGCTGGTTGATGTCACCTGGGCCTACCGAATTCAAACACTCTTTAAGCCGGAAGACGTTCGTCTGATCGTCTTCGTCGTTCCATGTGCCATCAAACAGCATGACCAATTTTCGCGACATGGATTTTCCTCCTTCTATTACATGTATAGCACTTCTTCATCATTGGATAACCCATTACATAAAGTGCACTACATCTAAAACATCAGTAAAAGTAAACATAATATTAAACTCATATATCAAGACTGTGGATATTCCTGAGATTTCACGATCGTCATCGAAAGCCGCACCACAAGAAAATTGTGGAGGGCGGAGAAAATCCAATACGTGCATAGGGGGCCTCAAGTATGGTTCACTATCCGGGCGAGCGCGACCGCGGTCGGCAGCGCGAAAGATGAATCGGAGAATCAGGGTCCATGATGGGGGCTCCGGAAAACGACATCGTATCCGCTTCGCATGATCCGGAGATCGTGAGAAGGGAAGAGCGTTCTCGCATGCGGACATGGGAGTGGGCGGCGCTGTCGCTTGCGTTGTTCGTGGGCGCGGCGCTGCGGATCGCGTACTTGCATGAATTCAGCCAGGGGCCGTATATCGACTACGTTGCGATTAAGCCGGACCCGGCGTTTCATGATGATGCGGCGCGCGCGATGCTTGGGTTGTACGATTCCGAAAATCCCAACGGGCACGGACCGGGACAGCCCGCCGATGCGCCGTATCTGCATCCGCCGGGGATTATCTTCTTTTTGGCGGCAACGTATGCGTTGACGGGGCCGGTGTTGTGGCACGCGTACGCCGCGCAGATGGCGCTTGGACTTGTCAATTGCGTGTTGGCGTTTTTACTGGCGCGCGCCCTGTTTGGGCGCGGCCCGGGCGCCATCACGGCGATCGTGATGGCGACGTACTGGGGTTTGATCTATTACGAGTGCGAGTTGCACGCGGTCGTCTTGCTTGTTTTTTTGTTGTTGCTCTTGATGCATGCCATGCGGTGGTGGCTGACGCGCGATACGTGGGTTCGTGCGTTCGGGGCAGGGCTTGTCTTGGCGCTGGTCGTGCTAACGCAAAGCGTCGTGGTGACCTTCGCGCCCGTCGCGGCGTCATGGATGGCGTACGTGGGTTGGCGGCGCGGATTGGGACGACGTGCGTTGCTGGCGCCGGCGCTGCTTGCAGCGGGAACCATTGCCGGGGTGGCTCCGGTCACGGTCCGCAACTACGTCGCGTCGCACGAGTTCACGCTGGTCAGCACGTGGGGCGGTCTCAACCTGTATATCGGCAACAATCCCAAGGCGACGGGGCTGTTCATGATGCCCGATGCGCTGGGCGAGCCGGAGAGCATGTATGCTTTCGACGAAATCGTGCATCGTTTCGGCGAGCAAATGGGCAAGCCATGGACATACGCCTCCGGCAATCGGTATCTGGCGAAGAAGGCGCTTGCTTACATGGTTTCGCATCCGTGGGCAACCGCCAAAATCACCGTCAAGAAAGCGTTGATGTTCTGGGGGCCGATCGAACTCACGCACAATTACGCCTCGGTCCACTATGACCGCGAATATTCGAAAGTCTTGCGCGCGATTCCCATGAATTTCTCCATGATTCTTGCGGCGTTTTTACTCGGTTTGGCCTTTGTCGCGCAGCGCGGAGGCTTCCGGCTTCGCGCGAAAAATCCGCCCGATCAAGCGCGCGCCGCCTTGCTCGGATTTGTGGGTCTTTTTGTGTTGACCTATTCCTGCTCCTATATCCCTTTTTTCGTGGTGTCGCAGTTTCGATCGCCGCTGTTGCCGTTTTTGATGATGTTCGGGGCGTATGCTCTCTGGCGCGGGATGCTGTTCGTCAGGAGCCGTCGTTATCGGCGTGTCTCAGATCGTTCCCTATGACCTCGCGTTCGAGCAGCGCCTGTGGCACTATGTTCGTTTTCTGGCGCGTCTCGATCAATACCTTGGCGCGGGCCAATACGACAAGGCCATGGCCGAGCGTCAGCGCGCCTCCCGGGGAATAGTCCACGAGTATGGCGACTATGTCGCCATGGCAAAACGCTTGGCCTTGCACGGCATGCACGAGGAGGCCTTGCGCGAATGCGAATCCGCCATCCAGACGAATCCTGCGTGGACCTGGGCGTACTACGAACTCGGCGAGGCGCTTGCTCGGGAGTCCTCGCCGCAATCCCGCGAGAATGCGCGGCGGCATCCGGACCGATGGAAGGTGGATCGCGCGGCCCTGCGCGAGTTGGCTCTCCAGTGCCACCGGCGTTTCACGGAACTCGAGCCCCGCGTTCCGGCCGGCTATCTTGCCTTGGGAAAAGCGCTGGCCGCTGGGGGAGATGTCGCCGGCGCCGAACAAACCTTTCGCAAGGCGCTTGATTTGGATCCGGAAAACCGTTTCGCTCAAGAAGCGCTGGCCGCGCTGCCGGGCCGGCAGCCTTCTTCCGAGGACGCCCCATGATCCGCACACGTTTTCCTTTTCCGGCATGGGAAGCCGTTGCGCTCGCGGCGGTGCTTCTTGCGGGGCTTGCCTTGCGCGCGGCTTATCTGCACGAGTATCGCAGCGATCCGACCTTTGCGTCGCCGCGGGGGGACGCCAAGTATCACGACGATTGGGCGCGCGCCCTTCTCGGCGAAAACACCGACTACCTGCCGCAGCCCAACGGAAGCGGCGTGCCGTTGGACGCGCCGTATCTACGACCGCCGGGATATCCGTTTTTTTTGGCAGGCGTGTATGCGCTTACCGGGGGCGGCTATCTTGCGGCGTATGCCGTCCAAATGGCGCTCGGGCTTTTGAACGCCTTCCTCGCGCATCTCCTGACGCGCCGCGTGTATGGGCGGGGCGCGGCGCTCATCGCGGCAGCGTTGATGGCTGGATATTGGGTCTTCATTTACAACGAGGCCAAGTTGCATGCTGTCGTCCTCTTGATCACGTTGACGCTTTTGTTCCTGATGGCCATGGACGTATGGACACGTCGCCCGTCGCGGTTCCGGGTGACGGGCGCGGGGCTGCTGCTGGGGGCGATGATCATCACCGGGCCGGTGCTGCAGTCATTTACGCCCGTCGCGGCGTGGTGGGTTTGGCGGACGGCCAGGGCGCGGAAGTGTGCGCCACGAGCCCTGACTTCTGCGGCATATTTTCTGCTGGGCGCATTTCTTGCCGTGGCGCCCGTCACGATCCGCAACTACATGGTTTCACGCGAGGTCGTGCTGGTCATTCCCTATGCCGGCATGAATCTCTTCATCGGCAACAATCCGCACGCGACCGGATCATGGATGTGGGAGCCTTCCGATTCGCCAGACTACGTGCCCGAAGGCCTGTACGATTTTCCCTTGGTGCTCAAGACCCTGAGCGAGAAGGTCGGGCATCCCGTCAACTACGTTGGCTGGTCGCGTTACTACGCGGGCCGGGCCCTTGACTATGTCATGACACACCCCCGCGATGCGCTCCGTCTCACGGCAAAGAAGGCGTTGCTTTTCTGGGGGCCCATTGAACTTCCCCACAACGACGTCATCGAATGCGATCGCCGCTTCAACCCTGTGCTGCAGCGTCTCCCCGGAGGTTTCGGAGGGGTCGCGGCGTTGTTTCTATTGGGGGCCGTCCTGCTGAGCGCGGAACGTTTCATCGGAAGACCCGGCGCGATCAAGTCCCTCCCCGAACGCCCCGCGCATTGGGACATGACGCTGCTGCTCTTGTTGTTCACGGCGACTTATTTCGCCACCTATGTAGTATTCTTTGAAACGTCGCAATATCGCGTTCCGCTGATCCCGGCGCTGCTGATCTTCGGGGCCTGCGCCGTCCAACGAATCACGAGCGCTTTTATCGCGCACCGCTACGGGCGCGCATTGGGTTGGACGGGCTCTGGCGCGGCTCTCATCTATCTTCTGAGCATCCCCATAGTCCCGCTCGATTTGAAGGACAACGTGACGGCGTGGCGCTGTTTGCGCGGCGAGTCTTTCGCGGCGGTCGGACAGCATGACAAGGCCGCGGAGGAATACGGCCACCTCGCGAACGCCGGTTCGCCGCTGTTTGGCGTCCATGCCGGGCTGGCGGTTGCGCTAGCGCGGCAGGGAAAATTCGACGACGCCTTCCATGCCTGCGAAGCGGCGGCGCAGTTCGACAAAACGCTGGCTTGGGTATTCTATGAACTGTCGCAACAATTGGTCAACGGGGAGCCCGACGCTTCCGTTCCCTCATGGACGCCCGTCGCCCTCCGCCGCCGCGCCCCCCCCACGCCCGAAGAACTTCAACTGGCGGTTCGCTGCCTGGAACGCTTTCTGGAGATATATCCCGAACAACCCGCCGGATTGGCTGCGTTGCATCAAGTCTTGCGCCTCCTGGAGGCGACGCGCCACCCGGCGGAAGAAACTCCCT
>JAKJDA010000179.1:0-4821 GCA_022706165.1 Candidatus Hydrogenedentota bacterium
GCCGGAGAAAGCATGTCAGCGCGTGCGCGCAATGCTCGATTCGGCCCGATCGGCAGGGCTGATCAGCCCAAACACCGAGCCGCGCGACAAGGCCCGCTTGTGCGAGGCCCTGGAACGGTTCCGCGCGGATCAATGCGACCAAAAACTAACGCGTGTCCACACGCAAGCAAAGATGCCTGATTGGCGCATTGACTTTTTCGTTTCCCCGGGCTGGTACCTGCATCAAGAGCGGAAAAGGAGTTCTGAGAACACCGCGGACACCCTGAATCCCGCCTTGGGTGACGAGCGTGATCACCTGCTCAAGCTTCTCAAACAGATGAAATAGGAGACAACATGGATTCCAATAGTCGGCCTATCGTGCCCGCTCAAGCTGATATTGACGCGGCACAGAGGGCTCGAAACATGATTCTTGACTATCTTGCGGGAGAAAACGTGCCCGAAGCGGATATTCGGGAGGCCGTGTCTTTTTTCCGGAAACGGGCCGCCGATGAATTCGACCGTTTTCTTACCGTGATCAAGAATCTTGAAACAGATCCCCATGTCGCGCAAGCCGGTCTTGACAGCATCCTTGCCGCGCTTGAATTTTGGAAGGAGGAAACCGAGCAACCGGTTGCAACGCATACCCAAGGCATCGAGCCTTTCCCAGAAGCGACCAAGGCACTCCTGCTCGACATGAACCAGCAACGCCGCGAATGGCTGGACTTCGCCCACTCGTGCGTCGGCGCCTTCCCGTCTCAAATGCTGGTGTTGCGTGGCAAGAAGTGGCGGCTTGCGGAACACGTATCGGAGGCCGCGCATGCCGGGATCCGAATGCTGGAAACCGCGTTTGAGCCAGGACTGCGCGTAGGCATCTGGACCTGCACGGGGATTCAACCTGTGCCTGCTTTGACGGAGTATCCGGACCGAATTCTTCTGGATGCACCCGTCCAGGATTTTGGCGTGACGATCCGGATCACTCTGCGGGAGGAATATCTCAAGGACGGAGAGGCCGTCTATTGGGTATGCCATTGTGACCTCGTCGGGGAAACCTCGTTTCCCCTCTCGGTGGCGCTGGGAACTTCCGAGCGTCCTGCCACGGGCGCTCGAGACCTGCGCAGGGAAGGAGGGATCGATTTCCGGATTGCACCGCCGACGACCGAACCGTTGCGTCTATTTCTATCCGGTGCGACCCGTTCGGGCGAGTTGCGCGAGGTGACGATCGAATTGCCCGTAGTGGCGGGCACAGCGCCGGACGCTGGCGAGAACACCCCCGCATGAACGAGGCATCCGCAACATTCTCGCTTCATTATCCCGAAGAAGGGCAATCCCCCCTTCTGGTTATCTTTTCAGCGGCGGACAAGACATCGGCTCCCCTATCGCACCCCATCGTTGATCCCGGAAAGCGTTGGGATTCTCTCCTGCACGGCGCGATCGGGCGAATGCACGCATCCATGAAGGAGGCTCTCGACGATCCGCTACGACCGTATCCTGTGGCGGCAGGCGCCGATTTGCTTAGTTTTATCGGATGGGAAAAGGGCTTCGATCTGGTGACCCAAGCCATGCAGTCCTCCACGCCGCCTCTTCCATTGACGCTGATCCTCACCTATCAATCCTGTGAGCTGCTGCCAGAACTGCTCCCCGCAGGCGAGAAATGGCTCGACACCCTAGGCCCTGTCTACCGGATCATAGACCACTTGGCGTGTCCGCCTGTCGACCGGCCGCCCGAAAGAACTCTTGCCATTCTCTACGCGACAGGGGACGGAAACGAATTGTTCGAGTCTCAGGCCAAATCGCTCCAGAGGCAGTTGCAACCTTACTTGATTGTGGACACCTTCAGCGGCGAGGAATTTCAACGGCTCAAAGGCGACGATGCGGGGCGCTTCGACCTCTTGATCGAGATATTTCGCAAGCATCGCGCCGTTTTTTTCTTGGGTCATTTGTCCGACCCGTCGGACAAGGGAAGAGGTTGGCTGTTGCACCCGGGACACGTGCTGTCGATTTCCGATCTCCGGCGTTTTCTGCGCGCAGACCAGACATCATCCACCGCACCCAACCAAAGACGCATCGTCCCGGAACTGGTGTACGCGTGCTGTTGCTACAGCGCGGGACGTGACCCATCAGGCCGCGAAGAGCAGGGGCTCTCATATCCGCATGCCTTCCTCGACGCCGGGGTTCGTTTTTTCGTCGGCGCCAGCATCGACATCCGGCTGGGGATGCATCAGGCCCAGACGCCGGCGCTTGATTCCCAGGATCCGCCGCTCGCTATCCATTGCGTCGTCAAACTCGCCGCGGAGTTCTTTACCCGGTGGGCCCTGAATCCATCAGAAACGGTGAGTCGTACGCACGTTTTCTGCACCTTTTACTGCACCACGAGAACCAGCCTGAAACACAACCAGTTTCATCTGGTGCGCGCCCTGCAACCGACGGAACTGGCGGCGCGGCTGGGAAGTTCGTGCGCGACCATGTGGCTGGCGCTTACAGAGGATTTCTCGACTGAGGTCCGCTGGGATGTCTGGAGATGTTTTTTGGAAGACCTCGCCGAGGATGCGGATTTCTCCATTCCGCCGACACTTCCGTCGCATGAGACGAACGATGTGATGCAAGCGCTGGCCCTGAATACACTGCGCCGTTTGCTGGGCGCGTGGCGGCGGCGAGTTCCGCGCGAGTGGCAGGAAGGAATTCTGGGGCGGATTCGCTTCGTCGATGCTTTGGCGGAAGACTTCGCGCGGCAGCATGGAGCATCCGAAACCTCACTGCGACCAAACGCTTACAAGATATCGAGCTTTCCCTACGATTACGCTCGTCGAGCGATATCGGTCTGGGCGCTGGGGGGGCTCCTGACTGCATGCCTGTTTTCGGGTGCGGCGATGTCGGTGTTTGCCGTGAACCCCAGGCTGCCGTGGATGTTTCCCTGGAACACCCTTGACCATGTGCGCGACGTACGCCCCTTCTGGGATTACACGCGCACGGTATTCACGTCCATGGCGTCAAACGGAAATTGGCTGGCGCTGGGAACATCGGACGGTCTGACAATCCTCCACAAGCAAAGCCGTCTTGTCCGGCAGCGTCATATCCCAAATCCAACGCTCGACGTCACAAATGGCAAAGGACCGGATGAGTTTCTCGTCTTGACGTCGGGACAGGCTATCGAGCGGTCCCATGCGACGCATGGAAAAAGCGGGATAGCGATGAATTCGTGGCTGGGGGCGCCTGAAAATCCCTACTGGCGCCATCACGCCTCTGTCGGCAGCGTGGAGGCGGAGGTGCAAGGCAATGCGTTCGATGCGTCGGGATGGCTAGTGGCGCTTCGAGGCGCGGGCGTGGCGCGCTACACCTTTAGTCCTCTTTCGGATGGGACATTGCAACGAGACCGTTCCTGGCAAACAGGCCAGGCCTCGGCGGTTGACATGGCGGATGTCGGCCTGACGCGCGATCGCGTCTGGCTTACGCTTCGGGAAGGAGGCGTCCGTTGCGCAGATCGCCAAACGCTGAATTTTCTGGATCGCGGCGAACTGCATACCCAGGCCGCTGTCCAGCTCGACGCCCCGTATGAAGGACACAGTGCATGGGCGCAAGACTCGCACGGTTCCACTTGGCTCTTCGATCCCGATGCGGGATGGGCGGGGCCCTATTTCACGCATCAGCCCGAAACAGCGCCGAAGCTCGACGCCGTGACAAGCATCACGCGGGTGGCTCAAGATGAAAGCGCCACGTGGATGGCTACGGCCAACGCGTTGTTCCGTTACGATGCGACAGAACGCCGGCTCATCGGAGTGGCGACATGTCCGAATATATCGTCCATCGATACGGTTCCTGGGTCGCACGGGAGCGCAGCGCTGGTGGCTACGGATGCCGGATTGCTGCTTGTAAACGCTTCCGAAAATCAGGACCTATCGAAAAACGTAGTCGTTCTCGACGCGAACGCCACAGGGCCGGCGGCGGTAAGCCCCGACGGCGGGCTATGTCTCTATCAGGCCACATCCGGCGGATCCGCGCTTGAGGTTCGGCTGGCCAGGGCTCCCATGGCGCAAGGCCAACACGAGACGATCAGGTCCGGAAACGGCTGGAAGCCCGAGGGCGCTGTCGGCGCGCTGGAGGTCCGGAGCATCAAAACCGTCGACGAAGGGATGCTTTTCGCGACGAACCGCGGGACGTTTTTGTATGACGCCCATACGCACGGGTATCAGGATGCATCCATGGCGTTGTGGCACGGACAGGAGGGAAATAGAACGATTGACGAGCGGCGGCGGGCAAGCGGATTCAGGGCATTGGAAGCCCTTCCCGACGGGGTCTTGGCGGTGGATAGCAACGGCGCGGCGTATTGCTATGCATACGACCCAAAACGGCAAAGCCACTGGCGAGCGTTGGACCCGTTTAACCAGTGTCCTGCCAAACATGTCGTCTCGTGCCATGGCGTGTTCTTGGGGTTAGGGGAAAATGGCGAGATTTACCGATACGATTATCCAAAAACCGGGTTTCCTAGGCGTTTTTGCACAGGGCATGCGCCGACCCTAGGCGCCGACGCCGCCTCCTCTTCCTCGTTTCTGGGGGATGCGTGCCTTTACGTGCGGGGCGACGGAGAAAGCAAGTCGGAGTGGTGGCGGGTGGCCTTTCTTAAGGGCGATCGGTGCATCCAATATGCCTCGAATACGGGCGACATGGGCGAAGATCGCGGCTGGATCGCTTCCCCTGACAGCCCGGAAACGGTGAAACAGATTCGCTTGACCGGCGAAGACCTTGTCTATCTATACAAGGACGGCTGTCTGCGTCTTGTGTCGGACCGAATTTCCACTGGCGTATTTGGGAAGGGCGGTTTTCCTTTCGAACCGAGTCGTGCGACCG
>JAKJDA010000179.1:4857-6391 GCA_022706165.1 Candidatus Hydrogenedentota bacterium
CACGTGATCGCCTACCACAACGATACGGCGACATATGCGCAGCTTGGAATCGTATCCGGCTCTTCCCCCTCGCCGGTGACAGATTTATGCTCTGCCGCCGGTATCGTGTTCGCCCGGCTGCAAGACGGGCGGTTGTTCCACCAATACGACAACGCATGGCGCGAGATTCCTGGAGGGCGCAAGGCAGCGGTGCAACTGGCCGGTTCAAAGGCTCCTGGTCAGCGGGTTTGGGCGCTCAACGCCGAGGGTTCTCTGGTCCGTTGGACGCCGATTTCAGGGAAAACCTCCGCACAATGGAAGGCGGATAGCTTTGGGTCTGCCCGCGGCATGCGGCGTCTCGTGGAAAAAGCCATCTTCGCTTGGCAACGAGACGATTCCAGCGTCGTGTTCGTAGGTCCCGATCCATCGCTGGGCGTTTATGATCACGCATGCGGCACTTGGCGCGAAATGCCGCTCGAACTGAAGCAGACGCCGCAGCACTGCGCTTCGAGTTCCTCGGGAATGGTCATTGCAGACGATCGGGATGTCCTTTTCGTCGGAAAAGACCTTCATCAACGCTTGGTGACATCCATCCCCGAGAACGTGCGCCAGGGCGGCATTCGGGTGGATGATCGGGGCGTGGTCCGAATGGCGTTCGTCGCCGACGGGCGCTTGTCGATGATGGAATGGCGCGACATTGCAGCTCCCTGCGTCGAATACGCGCGCGGCGGCGCGCTCGATGAGGCAGGATTCGATCCGCGAGAAACCGTATATGCGCAATGCTCCAACGGCAAGGTTTATTTCATAGACATTCAGGGAAGCGTGGCCCAGTACGATCCGGCTGAGGGCAGGTTGCGACGTCTCCTTTCCCCCATTCCCGGATACACGTTTTATGGATGGTTTCGCGCCAAAGACCAGACCTATGGCGTCATCGAGCGCGAATCTCAAACCGGCATTGTCTCGGTGCAGGCGGATTCCGGGGCGGTTGTCTCGCGATTGCCTGTCTCTGGGGCCATGCTGGCCGAAATGCTGGAAAAGGGGGGCGTTTCGATGGTCCGTCCGGGCGACGGGCTCTTGCTCGAGACGGAGGTTTTCAAGGTCTCTCGCGAGGAGGGCGTAACGCACTGCTGGCGAAACGCGCATGGCGCATGGCGCTCCCTTCACGCCAAGCCTGGAGGGTTCGAGGAAGATGTCTACGACGGCGCCGCGCTGGGGCCATCGGGCAATGTATATACGGTTCAACGAGGTGAGTTGGCGGTCTTGATGCCGGGGAAAAACTCGACGGAGCTGGAGGAAACCCGGCGAGAACGCGTGCTTGGCAAGGACCTGGTGTCGGCGCAATGGTTTTCCTACGACAGAATCCAGCTTACGTTTGCGGACCGGACAACGCGCCTCGTGGAGGAAGCGTCCGAAGGGACGTTGCGGTTTGAGGAAACGCTTTCGACGAAGACGGCGGCCAGAGTCGATGTCGCAGGAGAACAACTGGATTTCCGGGCGGGTCCCGAAAATGGACTCGATATTGCATGGAGCGATGCGTCGCGCGCCGAAAGGCCCG
>JAKJDA010000017.1:0-1947 GCA_022706165.1 Candidatus Hydrogenedentota bacterium
GCAACATCCCCATCGGCTACGTGATGGACTTCGTAAAACATTTTGACTGCAACATCGATGACATCGTCCTCGACTATGTCGGCCTCAACCACCTTTCGTGGATTCGTGGCGTCCAGATCAAAGGGAAAGACGCCACCCAAAAGGCGATCGACGCCTTTCTGGCCAACATCGACGAAGAGTGGACGAACCCGGCCATCCGCGACCACATGCGCATCGCCATCGAACAGACCGGGGCAATTTGCAACGGCTACCTTCAATACTTTTATGCAACGGACGCAGCCCTAGCCCGCCAGCGCTCGCAGAACAAGACGCGCGGAGAAGAAGTCCTCGAGCTCGAACAGGCGTTGTTCGAAAAATACCGGTCCGAAACACTCGACAAAAAGCCCGAAGAACTTTCAAAACGCGGCGGGGCCCACTATTCAACCGCAGCCTTCAATCTGATTGACGCCATCGAGAACGACCGCAACAACCGCCAAGTGGTCTGTTGCCGGAACGGCGGGGCCATTCCCTCCTTCGAAGCCGACGCCTCGATCGAAGCGACGGCCCGCATCGGCAAGGGCGGAGCGACGGCGCTGCCGCAAACGCTGCCGCCGCCAGAGATTCACGGGTTGATGCACTTGATGAAGGCCTACGAAACCTTGACCGTGCAAGCGGCCGTCAGCGGAGACCGGCGAGCCGCCTTCCATGCCATGCTTCTGCATCCGCTGATGCCCGGCGCAACCCAATGCGCCCACCTGTTGCAAGAACTCCTCGATATCAACAAACCTTATCTAAATCCGGACTTTTTCAGGCGGAAACCCCAATAAAACAAGAGGAGCAGCGAGTCGCCATGGAAACCAAAGCGCTATGTGAAACGCACCTGCCCGCTCGAACCCCCATTGCCCGAGGAAAAGTGCGCGACATCTACGACCTCGGGGACCAGCTCGTGATTGTAGCCACCGATCGCATTTCCGCCTTCGACTGGGTCAACCCCGTCGGCATTCCCGACAAAGGGAAAATTCTCACCCAAATGTCCCTGTTCTGGTTCGAACAAACTGCCGACATCGTGCCGAATCACCTGATTTCCGCCGATTTGAAAGACTTCCCGGAAGACTTCCAAGCCGATGCGGACCAGTTCGAGAGAAGGAGCATGCTCGTTCACAAATGCGCCATTTTCCCCATCGAATGCGTGGTTCGCGGCTACATGGCAGGAAGCGGTTGGAAAGAGTACCAAAAACATGGTACGATCTGCCGTATTCCATTGCCCGCAGGACTCGTGGAAGCAAGCAAATTGCCGGAACCTATCTTCACGCCTTCGACCAAAGCCACCGAAGGGCACGACCTGAACATCAGCCCGGACGAGGCGGCTGACATCATCGGACAAGAGTGGGCCGGCAAACTGGCGGAGACGGCCTTGAAGCTCTACAAACGAGCGCACGACGTCGCGGCGACGCGCGGCATCCTCCTATGCGACACAAAATTCGAATTCGGCGACTTCCACGGCTCGCTCATGCTCGCCGACGAGGTGCTCACGCCGGATTCATCGCGCTTCTGGCCCGCAAACGAATACGCCCCAGGCAGAGCGCAGGCAAGCTACGACAAACAATTCGTGCGCGATTACCTGGAAACGACGGACTGGGACAAAAACTCCCCCCAACCGCCGTTGCCGACGGACGTCGTGGCTCGAACGCGTGAAAAATACGTGGAAGCCTACCAGAAACTCACGGGAAGGACGGACTTTTAGCATGCCGCACGACGCCGCGAAAACCTCGAAAGAACTCTTGGCCCGCCTGATCGCCCCCGCGAAACGGGAAGTGTCAGACGACCGGCCCCGCGAAGAATGCGGCGTCTTCGGCATCCACGGCCACCCGGAAGCCGCAACCCTCACCTACCTGGGACTCTATGCCCTGCAACACCGCGGACAAGAGGGCGCGGGAATCGCCTGCTGCGACAAGGGCCAGTTGAACA
>JAKJDA010000017.1:1986-2364 GCA_022706165.1 Candidatus Hydrogenedentota bacterium
CCCGCCTGCACGGCAACATGGCGATTGGCCACGTCCGCTACTCGACCTTCGGCACGAGCGTGCTCAAAAACGTGCAGCCCCTCATCGTCGACTACGCGCGCGGCTCCATGGCGGTGGCCCACAACGGCAACCTCGTCAATGCCGCCCAAATACGCGACGAACTCGAAGAAACCGGGGCGATCTTCCAATCCACCACCGACAGCGAAGTGATCATCCAGCTCATCGCGCGCTCCAAACAGAAGCGATTCGCCGACTGCATCGTGGACGCCCTGAAACAAGTGGTCGGCGCCTATTCCATCGTAGCCACGAACGGCGACGACGTCGTAGCGGTCCGCGATCCGCTGGGATTCCGTCCCTTGTGGCTTGGCCGCCTAGGCG
>JAKJDA010000017.1:2374-16767 GCA_022706165.1 Candidatus Hydrogenedentota bacterium
TCGGGGCGCGCGATCCGCTCGGCATTCGCCCCCTGGTGATCGGCGAACTGAACGGCAAATTCATTCTCGCGTCGGAGACCTGCGCGCTCGACATCATCGACGCCGAACGAGTGCGCGAACTCGAACCCGGCGAAGTCGTCGTCATCAATCAACACGGCGTGGAAGCCTTCAAGCCCTTCGCGCCCGCCAAGCCGCAGCCCTGCATCTTCGAATTCATCTACGTAGCGCGGCCCGACAGCGTGATTTTCGGAAAAAGCGTCGATGACGTGCGCAAACAGCTTGGCCGGCATTTGGCCCGCCAGGCCCCCGTCGACGCCGACATCGTAATGGCCGTGCCCGATTCCTCCAATCAAGCCGCCTTGGGATACTCGCACGAATCCGGCATCCCGTTTGACATGGGCTTCATCCGCAACCACTACGTAGGCCGCACCTTCATCGAACCCGACCAAACCATCCGCGACTTCGGCGTGAAGATCAAGCTGAACCCCGCCCGCAGCGCCATCGAGGACAAACGCATCGTCCTTATCGACGACAGCATCGTCCGAGGCACGACCGCCAAAAAAATCATCAAAATGCTGCGGCGATGCGGCGTGAAAGAAATCCACTTCCGAATCAGTTCGCCGCCGATCATCAACTCCTGTCACTACGGCATCGACACCCCCCAACGAGAACGCCTAATCGCCTCGAACATGACCGTCGACCAGATTCGCGAACACCTCGGCGTCGACAGCCTCGTCTACCTGAGCATCGAGAACCTGGCGGCGGCGGCGGGATTGACCGCCGACCAATGCTGCCTCGCCTGCTTCAACAACCGCTATCCCACCCCCATCCCTTCCGAATTCGGCCCGGCGAAAAACAACCTCCGCCACCAAGACAGCAGCACCGATTTGCTCGACATGGGATTGGGCATGGGCATGGGATCAATCCCGAACGTATGGTCCGGCCGTTGACAAGACCGCGCGGGCGCAAACCACAACCAAGCCGCCGCGAAACGGACAAAGGAAACGATCGTGCCGGTTAGCACCTCGGTACATATCAGCCACTGCATTGCGCAAATCATCTCCCTGAACCCGCGATCCATCCTGGACATCGGCTGCGGCTTCGGCCTGTGGGGCTTCCTGTGCCGCGAATACCTCGACGTCATGAACGAACGCGTCCAGCCGGACCAATGGCGCATCCGCATCGACGGCATCGAACTCTTCGAGCCGTACATCCAGGCCCATCAACGCGCACTGTACTCTTCCCTCCGCATCGGCGACATCCGAGACATCGCGCCGGAACTCGACGCCTACGACCTCATCATCGCGGGCGACGTCATCGAACACCTCGACAAGGACGACGCCCTGCGCGTGCTGCAGCACCTGTATGACAAAGCGTCCGTCGCCCTCATGGTGAACATCCCCATCGGCCTGGGCTGGGACCACCCCGAACGACATGGAAACCCCGGCGAATTGCACCGCAGCGTCTGGGACGCCGCCGACTTCGCGCAATACGCCCCCCAATCCGCCCTGTTCGATTTGCCCTGCGGAAAATACGGAACTTTCCTCTGTCTCAAGGCCCAAAATCCTCTCGCCCGCGCAGAAAACTTATACAGCGCCGCCTTGGCCTGCGAGGCGCGCGGCGATCAAAACGCCGCCATCGAACATCTTCGCCAGGCCGCCGAACTCGACCCCGCACAAGAAGCCGTCATCGAAATACTGGCCGACCTATTGCTGCAACAAGGCGACTTGCCCGAAGCCGTGCGCGTGCTCGACGCCGCCGCGGCCGCCAACCCCGCCTTTCACTACGCCAAACTTGCCGCCGCTCAAATACTGATCGCCGCCTGCCGCTACTCGGCGGCCCGCGCACGCCTGGAAACGCTCCTCGCCGACGCAACCACTCCAGAGCCCTTTATGCGGCAAGCCGACGAGTTGCGGCAGCAAATACTGTCAAAAACAAACTCCGCCCCGTGAAACCCCGAACCCGCACACGAGCAACCCCATGATCCCTCCCCGCAAACCAACCGCCAAACCCCGGGCCCCGCGCAAACGCAAACCAACGCCCCCACACATCCCTCCAACCGCAAACGACGCGCTCGCCCGCGACTACGAGTCCTTGCACCGCAGCTACCTCGCACTGCGTCGCGAAGTGGACCAACTCAGCACTCTGCGCGAAATCGGCCTCGCCATCGCAGGCATTCTAGACTTGAACGAAGTCCTCGCAAGCATAGCCCGCGTCGTGCAAGGCGAATTGGAAGTGCGCCGCCTGACCCTCTACGAAGTTTCTCAAGACACGCAGACGCTACAACCCATCATCGCCCAATACGGCGACGACCTGATCCGGAAAAATCGACTCCAGGAAGAAAGCGCCTCGCTCCGCGGAACGACCCTCGGAACAGCGCTGCTGAACCGGAACGTAGTCATCGAGACAAACGCTTTCGGAAGCGTCGCCGACATCCCCCTCGTGGCAAACAACGAACTGCTCGGCATGATGCGCTTGGAAGACCGGCGAGACGGACGCCCATTCTGCGACGACGACGCCGCGCTCTTCCGGCTGCTCGCGTCGCACATCGCCGTCGCCATCGCCAACGCGCGCCTGTACGCCCTCGCCGTAACCGACGGACTGACCGGACTCTATGTCCGCCGATATTTTGATCTGCGCATGGACGAAGAATTTCACCAAGCGCGACGCTACGGACGCGCCTTCTCCCTGCTCCTCTTCGACATCGACCATTTCAAGCGCATTAACGACGTCCATGGACACCCAACCGGCGACGCCGCATTGCGCACATTCGCCGATCTGCTGCGCCGCAACACGCGTCGCGCCGACGTCTGCTGCCGCTACGGCGGCGAAGAAATGGCCGTCATTCTCCCGGAAACGCGCCTCCAGGACGCCGTCCCGCTCGCAGAAAAACTCTGCGACGTCGTGCGAAAGCATCCTTTCCCCCGACAGGACGGCGCACATCTGCAACTCACCACGAGCATCGGCGTGGCAGAATACTGCTCCGCCTTCGAATCCGCGTCCGATGTCGTACGCGCCGCCGATCACGTTCTGTACAAAGCCAAGGAAAGCGGACGGGACCGCGTGGGCGTCTGGAAAAACGCGGCCCCAACAGACAATTGAACCCGCTCACGCCGGATGATATAATGCCCCCGCTTGACACAAGCGCAGGCAATGAGTATGCTCTTTCCTGCCGGTGCCGAGGTAGCTCAGTTGGTAGAGCAGCGGACTGAAAATCCGCGTGTCGGCAGTTCGATTCTGCCCCTTGGCACCATCTTCTTTGCTGGAGTAGCTCAGTAGGTAGAGCGCATCACTCGTAATGATGAGGTCCGGGGTTCGATTCCCCGCTCCAGCTCCAGGAAAAATCTTGCGCCGCCGCGGAGCGGCTGTGCGATAACGCGGACATGAAGAGTTCAGTATGGAAACCAAGCAATCCTTCAGCACCTCGGAAGTAGCCAAGTACTGCCACGTTACGGCCGACACTATCCGCAAATGGGCGGAGGCCGGCCGCATCAAGGTATTCAAGACGCCGGGCGGTCACCGGCGCATCCGCCGCGAGGACCTCGTCAAGTTTCTCCGCGAAAACAGCATCCCCGTACACGGCGACCTAAGCAACACGGGCATGAAAATACTCGTCGTCGACAGCGAACGCCCTGTAATCACCATGGTGCGCCGGTTTCTCGAACGCGCCCCGTCCGCCTTTCTCATCGAAGCCGCCCACGACGCCTTCGACGCGGGATTCCAAGTCGCCACATTCCGTCCCGACATCCTCTTTCTCGACATGGGATTGCCCGGAATCGACAGCATGGAAATGTGCCGGCGCCTCAGGGAACTGCCAGAATTCGTCAATCTGCAAATCATAGCGACCTTCGCGCAAGACCACGAAGATGCGACCTTGCGCGCCCTGGAAAACGGCGCGCGAGCCACCTTGCGGAAATCCTTCACCCCCGACGACCTGCGCCGGGCGCTGGCAAAAGTCGGCGTGGAAGTCATCTAAGGGCTTCGTGAACGCCTCCCCAAGGCAAAAAGAAAGGCGACAGAAATGGGCTCTTTTCTTCAGATACTGCTGATCCCGATCTACCTCTTGTTGCTGATCCTGGGGCCGCTGTTCGGTCTGTACTACTGATCCAAGCCTCCAATCGACGCCACGTCCTCACGCGACCGCACGCCCGAACACGTCGTACGTCTCCGCGCGCGTCAGGACGACCTCCACAAAATCCCCGGGCGCGACCGGGCCCTCTGCCTCGAAAAACACCGCGCCATCCACTTCCGGAGCCTCCCCCGCGCTCCGCCCCATCCACATCGACCGGACCGCATCAAACTCCTCCACAAGCACCCGAACGCGCCGCCCCACCCGCGCCTCGTTCCGCTCGGCAGTGATCCGAGCCTGCAATTCCATCACCTCCCGCCAGCGCTTATCCCGCGTGCGCTTGCCCACCTGCTTCATCTCCGCCGCAGGCGTTCCCTCCTCCTCCAAATACGGAAACGCTCCCAGCCAATCAAAACGAAGCCGCTTCATCCCCTCCAATAAACGCCTGTGGGCCGCAGGGGTTTCACCGGGAAAACCTGCAAGCAGGGTCGTCCGCAACACAACGCCCGGAACGTCCCGCCGAAGCCGTTCCACAAGCGCGAAGACGTCAACTTCACGGCAGGGACGCCTCATCGCGCACAACACCTCTTCGTCCAGGTGTTGCAGCGGAATGTCCAGATACGGCGTCACCTTGGATTCCTGACGAAGCGTCTCGACCAGCGCGTCCGTGATCCCCCCCGGATAGCAATACATGCAACGCACCCAAAAATCGCCTTCCAACGCGCACAGGTCACGCAACAACTCCGGCAGACGATACCTCCGATCACGGTCCTGCCCATACGCGGCGACATCCTGCGCGACAAGCACGAGCTCCCGCACGCCCTGATCCAGCAAACCGCGCGCCTCTCGGAGCAACGCCTCGCCGGGAACCGATCGCAGCGGCCCCTTCATCCCTGGAATAGCGCAAAACGTGCACGCATGATTGCAGCCATCGGCGATCTTCAAAAACGCATACGGTTTGTCGTCCAGCCGCTTACGCCGACTGAAGCCACACCCCTCAACCCGAGGCTCCGCCGCCACAATGTGGCGCGCCGGCGCGCCAGAGCAGGTCGCTCAAAGACTCCAATTGCCCCACCCCGGCAATGCCATCAATCTCCGGCATTTCGGCAAGCAGTTCCTCCGCATACCGCTGCGCCAAACAACCCGTCACGAAAAGCCGCAAACGCCCCCCCGATTCACGCTTGCGCCCCCCCCATTCCAAGATGCACGAAATGGATTGTTCCTTGGCGTCACAAATAAAACCGCAGGTGGCGATCACGACGGCATCAAGTTCCTCAGGACCATCCAACGACGGAGACGGCACAACCTCGCAGCCGGCCTCGTCAAGAAGCCCCGCCAAGTGCTCGTTGTCGACCGTGTTCTTGTCGCAACCCAGCGTGACAATCCCGACACGCATCCGAGGCTTGTCGCCCGCCACCCTATCCAATGCTCACCGGACCAAACACGGGCGCGGCAAAGGATTTGTCCCGCAGGTTCGTGGCGGGACTGAAGCCGCGGCCGTACCACAAGCGCGCGCCGGACTGCACGGAATGCGCCAGCCGGAGAAACACCTTGCTGCCATTGGCCTTCGCCGACACAAGAGGCACGCGCGTCCCGTCCGCGTCTTCGACAAAAAAGCCCCAAACGTGGGACGAAGGCGCAAGCTTGCCGCGCACGTTTTTGTAGGTAATGCGCACTTCCATGCGCGCATCATCCTCGAAACGGACTTTATCGGGAGCCAAACCCAACGCCCCCCTCTTCTCGTATGCCAGCGCGCGCGCCAACTCCGCCAAACGCACGCCCAACCGGCGGCACGAAATCGAATCGTTATGAATCACGTCGCTCATCGTGCTGTCAATGGCCGCCGCCATGGCGACGTTGTCGATCTCCGACGCCAATTCAAGTTGCGCCTGCTGAATTTGGTTCCAAGAAACCGGCGAATTTGCAATCTCGTCCATGAAAAACCGCCCTATCTGCACATAGAGAAACGGCAACCGAGGCGAACCGAAATCACTGCGCATCGCAGCGACAAGCGCCTTCATGCGATCCTTGTACAACCGAGCCGCCTCCGGATTGGCGTCGCTCTCCCCCTGATACCAAATCACCCCCGCCACCTTGCCGCCGCAGGCATTCACCCGGCGCAGCATCGATCCATACAGAGACGCCCCGCCCTCCGATTTCTTTTGCGGATCCCATTGCTCCATGCTTGTGCCGCCATGCGAACAGACCAACAGCCCCACCGGCACGCCAGCGATCTTGCATATCTCCTTCCCGAACCGCACGCCTATGCTCCCGCCATATTCGCGAAACGCACGGTCCTGCGCGCGCAACGCCTCGATATCGGCATCCGGCGCAGGCCAATGAACCGGATCGCGCGAATCCAACACGCGACACAAAGGATCTTTTGCCACGCCCCACGCATCGTCGTGGTAAAACGCATGCACCATCCGCGAAGGCGGTTCAAGATCGACGAGTTTCGCGCAGCCGTCCATGTTCGACTGACCCGCCATCACCCACAGATCGCCTACCAGCAACCCCGTCGCGGATTTGACGCCGCCGCCGCGCAACTCGACCTCCAACGTGTACGGTCCGCCCGCCGGAATGCCCGGAATGCTTCCTGTCGACATATGCCACGGCTTGATGATCCGCTTGCCCGCAAGAACCCTGGCCTTCACCGGAGCATCCGTCTTGAACACAATCGCGGCGACATTGCTCTCGTTGCGCTGAAACACCCGGTTTTTCGCGGGCATCTCCAAAATCGATCCAGCCATAACGACTCCTTTCGCGCTATCGCGCATCATGCCTGCCGCGCCAAAGCTATATCCGGTGCGCGACGCGCCAACTCCGCGCCCAAACAAAACGCCTCCGATGCATCCGCCTGGATGGATCGGCGAGACAGAACGGACAGCATACCAAAAACCTCCGCCGCCGCTCACAACGCCGAATCGATGAATTTCAGATTGGCCTTGGGAAACGCATAGCGCCGCAAATCGCCCCGAGCAACCCACGCAAGCGCTGTATGCCCAAGAGGGCGAGGCGTCCCAGATGCGATCACGCAGCGATACACATGCAACGTCACGCGGAAATGCGAGTAGGCATGACGCACCGTGGCGATGCATGCGCCTACGCGAACCGCCACGCCCAATTCCTCCCGCAGTTCGCGTCTCAATGCCGCCTCGCGATCCTCGCCAGGAGCGACCTTGCCTCCGGGAAACTCCCATAGCCCCCCCAGCAAACCGCCCGCGGGCCGCTTGCCAATGAGATAGCGCCCTCGCCTGCATATCACGCCGACAACAACGTCATAATGAGGAACCATCTTCTTCGGCGCACGAACCGGACGGTCTTCCTGCGTCCCCATGCGCCGCGCCGCACAAAACGCGCGAACAGGACAAGCGTCACATCGCGGTCCGCGCGGCAAACACGTCACCGCGCCCAGTTCCATCATGGCCTGATTGAAATCGCCCGGAGACGCAGGCGAAAGAAGCTCCTCCGCAAAACCCCACAGCCGCTTGCGCACGGACGGAGCGTCGGAACACGCAGCAATATCGAAAAGACGCGTCAATACGCGGATTACATTGCCATCGAGCACCGCGACGCGCTCGCCAAAAGCAATGCTGGCGACCGCCGCCGCCGTATACGGCCCCACGCCCGGCAACATCCTCCATTCCGCGGAAGTCACAGGGAAAACGCCGCCGCGATCATGCACAATCAGCCGCGCCGCCTTGTGCAAATTGCGCGCCCGCGTATAGTAGCCAAGACCTTCCCATTGCTTGAGCACAGCATCCAACGGAGCCGCCGCCAAGGCCTCGACGGTCGGAAACGCCGCCGCAAAACGCTCGTAATAGGGCATTCCCTGCCGCACCCGCGTTTGCTGCAAGAGAATTTCAGATAACCACACGGCATACGGATCGCGCGTGCGCCGCCACGGCAAATCGCGCGCATTCTTGCGAAACCACGCCAGCAACGCGCGTCGAAAACGGGCAAGGTCCTCCATCACATCCGTTCAACCGTCGAAACCGCGCGCCCAGACGCAGCGGCGTCATAGATGGCCTGAATCACCTGCATGTAGCGAAGACCGTCTTCAAAACTCGGATGATAATCCTTGCCCTCGCGAATCGCGTCGATAAAATCCTGCTCCACGCGCCACTGCCGCACATCATACGCTTCGCCCGGCTCGAGGATCACCGGATCCCAAGCGCCATCCATCCCGGCAAGGAAAAGCCTGTCCAGACCGACATCGTAACGCAGCGTCCCCTTGGATCCGTAGATTTCAACCCGATCCTCGCCGTGTAAAACGCACGTGCTGATGACGCACTCCACAGGAACGCCCGTCTCCAACGTCGCAAGAAACATCACCTGATCAGGAATCCGCACCGGAAAACGCGCCCCCAAGGCGTCCGCCCGATCCAGAGTGAACGTCTGCATCGTCGCGACCAGATCGCGCGTCCACCCAAACCAGCGATGAATCAGCTCGATATACATGCCGAGCGAACCCATGTTGAGCCCCGAAAGACGATGATCCTTGCGCCAATTCATCGGCGCAGCGGAATCCGCATACGCATCCGACATGCCCTGCGCCCGCACAAGACGCACCGCGCCTATCGCATCATCGCGCAACAAACGCGCAACCGTCGCATCCACACTGAGGCCGAAAGGAACCGGGCACACCATCGCCACGCGCCCCGAACGACGCGCAGCATCGCACATGGCGCGCGCATCGTCGAAATCCATCGCCAAGCGCGCCTGGCAAAACACGTGCTTGCCCTGTTCCAACGCGGCCACCGAAACAGGCCTGTGCATATAGGGCCACGTGCCGACAAACACTGCGTCGAGATCGTCGCGGGCGACAAGTTCTTCCCACGAAGAACAAATATCCGGGATGCCGAACTCCCGCGCCGCCCGCTCCGAGGACTCCCGGGTGCGATTGGAAACCGCAACAACCTCAACCCCTTCGATGCGCCGCAAGCCAGGCATATGCCGCGACCGCGCAATGCCGCCCAGCCCCACGAATCCGATGCGCAGCCTCCGCATGCCGTCTCCTCTCGCTATCCCCCCGGAAGGGTGATCCGACGATCCGCCTCATCCTCGTTCTGACGATAGAGGATGACAATGTTGCCGATGATGCCGACAATATGGGCGCCCGTGCCTTCTTCGATCCGCTGCGCCAATTCCTCGCGCTCGTCCTTGAAATCGTTGAACTTCACCTTGATAAGCTCGTGCGCGCCGAGAGCCTGACTCGCGGCCTCGATCAGGCTGTCCGAGACGCCCTGCTTGCCCACCAAAACCATGGGCTGCAACGAATGCGCCAAACCCCGCAGGTATTTGCGCTGCGCGCCGGTCAACTGCATACTGCCTCCTTCTGCGCCGAAACCGCCCAGCGCATATGCACATAACGGGACAAACCCAAGCGTTCCAACCAATCAACGCACGAAAATACGACCTACAACAAATGCCGGAACGCCATGAAGGCCTCCGCTGCGTCCACCGAAACCTCACGCCCGCGCACACGAGCCGTATATTCGACATTCTGCAAACTCGAATGGTGAATGCTGTCGCGCTGTTGCGACTTGTGCATCGACAACGCCCGTAACTTGTGCTCTACAAAATTCGATATATCGATATAAAAATTCGGATGAAACTTGTCGCGCTCCAGACTCCAAAACAACGACGTATTGTCATACCCCAACACCAACGGCTGAAACGGCTTTATCGACGGAACCCCTGGGCGCGCCGCCGTCCACGCCGCGCGAAATACAGCCTCGTGATCCTGGTTATAGGACGAAACCGGAATCGCCAACATCGTCGGGCGAATACGGTCCAACGCCAGCTTGCTCTCCCGTTCCAACTTTCCGACAAGCTCGCGCCGCGGAATCGTGTCCAGCCGAAGATGCAGTTCCGACTCGCGATACAAAATATCCCAATCATCCACGCCGAGAAATCGCATCACCTGCTCAAACTCCCCGGCTCTGTTCTCGGCGGTGACAATGCCCTCTTTTCCATCGTAATGCTTGAGGTCCCCCACCGAACATACAAGGCAATACACCTCGCCGCCCAAGCTCTTGATCCGCGCCATCGTTCCCGCGCACCCAAAACACTCATCGTCCGCATGCGGCGCAATCACCAACAAACGCTGACTGGCAAGATAAGCATCTTGTGCCGTCACAATGGATCTCCTCAACATTCCGGTTACAAACCCCGCCGTCATTGCGACCGTAGCAAAACAAAGGGCCTACCGTTTTTTCGACAGAACCTACAGAATGAGGAAAAACTGTTCTCGCCCCTTCCTCAATCCTGTCGAAACGCTTCCTTCCATCGCTCACAGCGACTTCGCGCGTATCAATTCCTCATACAACGACTCAATCTTCCGCACCATCGTCTCGATGCCATACCGGGGCGCAACGTGACCGCGCGCTGCCATACCCATCCGATGGCGCAGGCCGGCGTCCTGCACAAGCCCAAGGATGTTGCACGCCAACGCCTGCGCATTGCGCGGCGGCGTCAGCAACCCCGTTACGCCATCGTGCACAATATTCGGCACGCCGCCCACTGCCGTCGCAACAGCAGGCACGCCCGCCGCGCCGCATTCCAACAGCACGCGCCCCATCCCCTCATTGATCGACGGCAACACGAAAATATCCAGCGCGGCAAGCACGTCCGGCAGATCATCGCGAAACCCCAGAAAACGAAATCGATCGCCCATGTCCGCCGCCTGCGCGCGCAATACGCGCTCCAACGGACCCCGCCCCGCCAACAGCATGCGCGCATGCGGCGCCTGGACGCACACAAGCCGCGCCGCCTCGACAAAATACGCAAAACCCTTCACCGGTTCAAGACGCCCCGCCGCCCCAATCAGCGCCTCATCGCGCCCATACCCCAACGCCGCGCGCATCGCATCGCGATTACGAATTGCGGCCTCGAAAGGCTCCATATCTATCCCGCTGAAAATATCCACATATTGATCGGGCCGCCCGATTCTCTCCGCCAAGTGCTCCTCGACGCCCTGCGGCGTCAGCGCGATGATCCGGTCCGTCCATTTCGCCGCCCGACGCTCCAGCCGCACAAACAGACGCGTCAAAGGAACCGGGAAATAGCCGTCAAACACATGCCCATGCGGCGTGTGCACGACAATCGGCGTTCCCGCCCTTGCCGCCGCCCAACGCCCCAAATAACCGGCTTTCGACGTATGCGTATGAACAATGTCATAACGGCCCTTCCGAATAAGCCGCTCAAGTTGATGCAACGCGCGCACATCGCGCCACGGAACCAACGGACGAACCAAATCCGGAACCCGCACAATACCAACGCCATACGACGCGGCCTTATCCTCGATGCTCGCCTCGCCGCCTACAATCCGCCCGCACAACAGATCAACCTCGTACCGGCCGCGGTCATGCAAACGCGCCGTATGCAACGTATTTTCCTGCGCGCCGCCCTGGCATAAACGGGTGATGATATGCGCGACGCGAATACGCCTCATCGCCGCTCCCCCACCTCCGCCATCAGCCTTCTCGCAAATGCGGTCCAGTTAAGCTCTCGCGTCACGCGCGCACGGCCCGCTTCGCCCAGCCGTCGCGCCAAGGCAGAGTCGGTCAACACGCGCACCACCGCATCCGCAACCGCATCGGCGTCGGTCGGATCGACGAGCAATCCGGTCTCCCCATCGGCGACGGCATCGCACACCCCCCCCGAACGTCCCGCCACAACAGGCTTGGCATACGCCTGCGCCTCCGCAAAAACAAGACCGAATCCCTCCACCTGCCCCCCCTCGCCCTGCCCCGTCGGCAACGCAAATACGTCGCAAATCGCATACAGCGCCGCAATCTCCTCATCGGACAAACGCCCTGGAAACACCGCATGATCGCGCACGCCCAACGCATTGGCCAAACGCGCCGCCTTGTGCAACATCGGCCCTTGTCCAACCATGACCAACACCGCATCCGGAACCTGCGCCAAAATTTTCGGCAACGCCGCAACAAGCGTCACGTGACCCTTGCGGCGGACAAAACGCCCCACGGCGAGGACAACGCGACGGCCCTCGAGCACATACCGGTGTCGCATCGCATTCAGCGCGTCTTGTTCGAACGCAATTGGCCTTGGCGCTCCGGGCAGGACAAGCGCGACATGGCCGCGCGCGACGCCAAACGACTCCAGAGCATCGCGCGTGAACCGGCTGATGGCGATCGTCACGCACGACTTCCGGTACAAAAGCCGCAACAGACCCGGCAAAGGCCATGCGTGCGCAAACTTCATGAACTCGTAGGCATAGGCAAAAGTCACATAGGGCACGCCATACACGACGCGCCCCAGCAATCCAAGCAGGCCGCCGTAGGCGATATTGATGGCCAACGCCACATCATGCCGCCGCACGCGAGGCCACGCATACAACAAAAAAGGAAGCGCGCGCAGCCATCCAAGGCCATAACCGCGAAATCGGATCACGCGCATGGGCTGCGCCTCGTCGAATTCTTCCTGCCCGGGGAAATAGGGCGCCACGACCGTCACTTCGTGCCCAAGCTCACAAAGCTCGAGCGCGGTCTGATACGCGACCGTGCTGATCCCCCCTTCGATAGGCGGGAAATCCACGGTAGGGATCAGCACCCTCACCGCTTGACCACCACGCAGCCGCCCATGACAAGCGCATCCATTCCCGTGCTATAAAAGCAGCGAACCGCGTCCGCGGGCGTATGCACGATCGGCTCCCCCATTACGTTGAACGACGTGTTCAGCACCATGGGCACGCCGCGACGGCGCTCGAAGGCCTCGATCAACCGGTAATACAGCGGGTCCGCATCGCGCGACACCGTTTGCACGCGCGCCGTGCCGTCGATATGCGTGATCGCCGGAACCTTGCTCCGCTGCTCCGGCTTGACCGGATGCACAAACAACATAAACGGCGAAGACGCGCACCCCTCGAAAAACTCGCCCGCGCGTTCCTCCAAACAACTCGGCGCAAAAGGCCGGAATTCCTCGCGATGCTTCACGCACTTGTTGATGAGGTCTTTCATGTCGGGCCTCGTCGGATCCGCAAGAATGCTCCGCCCGCCCAATGCACGCGGCCCGAACTCCATGCGCCCCTGATACCATCCAACGATGCGCCCCTCGGCAAGCAGATCCGCCGCGCGCTCCACAACGTCCTGCGGCCGTTCATACGGAATCTTCGTCATATCCAAAAACTCGCGAATGGCCGCGTCGCCAAATTCAGGTCCAAGACGCGCCGAATTCATGACGTAACTGCGCGGCGCGCCCGTCATCGCATGGTGCAACTGAAACGCGGCGCCGATAGCGATGCCGTCATCGCCCGCCGCAGGCTGCACGAAAATGCGTTCAAACGGCCCCTCACGCAGGAGCCGCCCATTCATCGAACAATTCAGCGCGACGCCGCCCGCCATACACAGGTCCTTGAGTCCAGTTTCCTTATGCAGCGAATGTGCAAGCGCGAGCACGCTTTCTTCTAGCACCGTCTGCACGGACGCCGCGATATTTTGGTGGCGCGTCTCAATGGGCTCGCCCTTCTTACGCGGCGGTCCAAAGCGGTCGATGAACTTCTTCGAGAAATATCCGCACCGCGACCCCGGCAGGTAATGACATGCCAACCAGGACAGGTCGATCGAGTAGCTCCCATTCGATTGAGCGCGAATGATCCTGCGGAATTCGTCGAGATACTCCGGCTCACCATAGGACGCCAGGCCCATCACCTTATATTCGTCGGACGCGCGCCGAAAACCGAGGTAGTCCGTGATCGCGGTATAGAAAACGCCCAACGAATTGGGATAGCGCTCCGCGAACAGCCTGCGAATGCGCGTCCCCTCCCCCATGCCCGCCCAGGTGACGTCCCACTCCCCGATGTAATCAATCGTGAGCAATGCAGCCTTCTCAAAAGGACTCACCAGGAACGCGCTGGCCGCGTGCGCGGGGTGATGCTCCATGAAATGCAAGCGCGTCTTCTTGCCGCACAACGCCTTCATGCCAAACACGTATTGCGCGTTGTGCGCGACCTCGTACGCCATATAGGACGCTGCATATCGAGGGCTTTGGAAAAACGTGGAAAGACGATAGGGCAACCGTTTCAATAAACGCTGCCCCGGACGCATATAGCAGCCGATATAATCCACATCGTCGGCTGACAACCCTGCGGCATCGAGACAATACTGCACCGCCAGACGCGGCACGCCCCCCTGATGTTTCACGCGCGACAGTCGCTCTTCCGCAACCGCCGCCGCCAACACGCCATCGCACACCAACGCCGCCGCCGAATCATGCGAATAGCCGCCAATCCCCAAAATATTCATGCAGGGAAGACCCTCCCAGCCACACGAAAAAACTTCTTAAAAACACGCAACCAGCA
>JAKJDA010000180.1 GCA_022706165.1 Candidatus Hydrogenedentota bacterium
AAAGGATGCCTCGAACAGTACGCATCCGTCTCGGGCATGCTGAAGACCGCCCGGAAACGCATCGAACAGGGCGGGCTCAATACATTGCTGCTCGAGATGTGCGGCGGCGACCTCGATTCTCTGACCGGCAAGATGATCTCCGACGCGATTGAACAAGGCGACGAGTTCGCGAAATGGGTGATGACGGAAACCGGCATCTACCTCGGCACGGCTATCGGCAGTCTGATTAACCTCCTCAACCCGGAGAAGGTCGTGCTCTACGGCGGTATGACGGCCGCCGGCGACGTGTTGTTGAATCCCATCCGCGAGACCGCACTCAAGCAGAGCTTCGAGGTGCCCGGTAAACGCGCGCAAATCGTTTTGGCCGAACTCGGCGGCGACGCCGGCGTCATTGGCGCGGCAGGCTGTGCATACCAACGGTGGCAGGATTCGCAGGGGAAATAGGCGAAGAGGTTCCAGAAGATGGAACCTGCGATTGACGATTTTGGGGTCCCATGTGAGCGGGACCTTCTAGTGTTCGATGCGCATGTTTTTGAGAACTCCAGAAAGGCGATATAGTCGCTTCTTGAGGAGATGCAGGTGATAGCAATCGTAGACTACAGGGCGGGCAACTTGACCAGCGTGCGGTTGGCGCTGGAGGCGCTGGGCGTTGAAGCGAGGGTCACGGGAAGCGCGGCGATTATCGCCGAAGCGGATCGCGTGATCTTTCCGGGCGTCGGCGCGGCGTCCGAGGCCATGCGCAATATCCGCGAACTGAATATCGAGAGCACGTTGCGGTCGGTGATTGCGGCGGGTACGCCGTTCCTCGGCATTTGCCTAGGCACGCAGATCATCTTCGAGTTCAGCGAGGAAGACGGCGGCACGCCGTGCCTGGGCATCATTCCCGGGCGTGTCCCGCGTTTTCAGCCGACGGATTGGCGCGACAAAGTGCCGCAGATTGGCTGGAACAATGTCACGCTACGAAGACGACATCCGCTCTTCGACGGCATCAAGGACAACAGCGAGTTCTATTTCGTCCACAGTTACTATCCTGCGCCCAGCGATGCGACGTATATCGTCGGCGAGACGGAGTATGCCGGTACGCGCTTTGCCGCGGCCGTTGGGAAGGGCAACCTGTTCGCCACGCAATTTCACCCCGAACGTTCGGGCCGCGTAGGCCTGAAACTCCTCGAAAATTTCACGAAGTGGGACGGCACATGCTGACGAAACGCGTCATTCCTTGCCTGGACGTCCGTAACAAAAAAGTGACGAAGGGCGTCAAATTCCAGAACAATATCGATCTCGGCGATCCGGTCGAGATGGCAGTCGCCTATAGCGACGGCGGCTGCGATGAGCTCGTGTTTTACGATATTACCGCGAGCGCAGAACGGAGGCCCATCGACATCGAGATGGTGCGCGAAGTGGCGCGGGCTGTGCGGATACCGTTTGCGGTTGGCGGCGGCATCGAGACCATCGAGGACATGCGCCGCGTGCTGTTGGCGGGCGCCGAAAAGGTCAGCGTGAACTCACTGGCCGTGCGCAATCCACAAATCATCGCCGACGGCGCCAAAGCGTTCGGCAATCAGTGCATTGTGCTCGGCATGGACCCTGTGAAGGTTGTGGGCGACCCGCGTTTCCCGAGCGGCTACGAGATCACCACGCGCGGGTTCCGCGAACGCACCGGCATGGACGCGCTCGAATGGGCCAAGCGCGCGGTGGATTTGGGCGCGGGCGAGATCGTCGTGAATTCCGTTGATGCCGACGGCACGCGCAACGGCTTCGAACTGACATTGACGCACATGATCGCGATCAACGTTGGCGTGCCGGTGGTGGCATCCGGTGGCGCGGGCACTCCGCAACACCTTATCGATGTCTTTCAGCAAGCCGAAGCCGACGCCGCCATCATCGCGAGCATGATCCACACCGGCGAATACACCATCGCCGCGATCAAGGACGAACTCGTAAAAGCAGGCGTCCCAACGCGCATGACGTGGTGACCGACGTGATTCTCGCCGTTACCCCGAATCCATGTGTGGACAAGACCGTGTTCATCGACACGATCGAGGTGGGCACGTTCATGCGGGCGTCGCGGTTCTCGTGTGTGCCCGGCGGGAAGGGCAACAACGTCGCGCGGGCGGTGCACACGATGCATGTCGTCGATATGATCCAGCATGACGATGGCGTCGAGGCCGTGCCCGTGTGGGTGCAATCGCCGACGCGCACAATCACGACGGTGCTCGAAGAAAGCGTCCATCGGCAAACGGCCTTCTTCGAACCGGGGTCACGCATCACGCCGGAAGAAGAGCAAGCGATCAGGACGGTCTTCGCCAACGCCGTGCAGGGCACGACGGTCGTCACGTTCAACGGCACGGTGTCGGACAAAAGCATCCAAACGTTATATCGCGATTTAGTTCCGATAGCGAAGGCCGCAGGCGCGCTGACGATTCTGGATACGCACGGACCCGAGTTGGCGCATGGAATCGATGCCGCGCCGTATATGGTGAAACCGAACGTCGCCGAGGCCGCTGAACTTGTCGGATATCCGCTCGACACGCTGGAAGCGAAACACGACGCGCTTGCCTTCTTCCACCAACGCGGCGTGTCCCTCGTTGTCTTGTCGATGGGCAAAGAGGGTTTCCTGGTTTCAGACGGCGCGAAACGCTATCACGTTCTCCCCCCCGCTATCGAGGAAATCAATCCCGTGGGCAGCGGAGATTGTCTTGTCGCGGGGTTTGCAATTGGGTTGATGGAAGGACTCTCCCTCGAAGAGACAGCTACGCTCGGTTGCGCCATGGGCACGGCCAACGCGATGACCTGGAACATCGGCCACTTCGACCTGCAACAACTTCCTTTCCTCCGGGATCGCGTAGTCTTACAACCGACTTAAGTCATACGAAGAAAAGCAGACATGAACGTTTCTGTTTTTTCATATAACGACAACCCTTTCTAAAACCGATACTTACAGAAAAATTCTTCAAAACGAGCTTCCCGTTTTTTTCTCTTGACAAAAATAATATAGGGGTATAGACTACGCCTGTTGGTGCGCGCAGGGCTTACGCTGGCCACCACAATACGAAAGGCTCTGTAGGTTGGGTGCGGAAGTGGACGATCCGAATGTGGGAAGGCGATATTGCCAAGGATCGATCCAAAACAACGAAAGGGGGCAGTGTTGATGCGAGTGAACAAGCATAAGTGGATGGTGGTTGCCGTGGCGCTTGTTGTAATGCTTGGGATTGCCACAAGTGCGCACGCGGCCAAACGCGTTCTGCTGGTGGGCGACAGCTGGGCGCAGCTGATGTGGAAGTATAAATCCCTAAGCACGAATTTCAAATCCTTTGGCGTCGGGTTCGCCACCGAGGATGGAACCTTTACGGCTATCGGCGCGACGACAGCGGCCTTTTGGGCGGGCAACATAGGATCGATCCAGGCCCAACTTGCCGCCAACCCCACTATTGATTGCGTCGATCTGGTGATCGGCGGCAACGACATGTGGGTGTGGAACACCTCGTGGTCGGAAGCCCAAAAGACCGCGCTGCTCGACTCTGTCCAGGCCAATCTGTGGGCCATCTGTCAGGCATGCCTGGCCGTGCGTCCGAACATTCAGGTCGTGCTGCACGGGTATGACTACATCAACCTGTTCGACACCGTGATGAAAGACCCGTTTGGCGCAGCCGGACTTCTTTGGTTCGGATTGGGACAGCCCATGCCCGCACAAATCAACTGGCTGTTCCTGGGACTCGATGAGCGCAAAAAGGCCCTGACGGCCTACAACCCCCGCATCAAGTACGTGCAGTGCAACGGCACCTTGCAGGTCGTGGGCGGCTACTCGGCCAACATTCCCGGACAGGCCCCTGGCTATGTTCCGTGGCCGGGCGGCGATCCCAATCTGCCCAGTCCTGTCAAATTCTTCGCGCCGCTCTCGGGAGGCAAGTACGATCCGATTCACCTGAGCCAGGAAGGTTACAAGTGGCATTCCTGGATGGCTACGGCCGCGTTCTATAATGCCTGGTTCAGGACCTACCCCTATTGATCACAACAAGGCGTGCTTGATGCGTCAAAGGCGGCTCAGCCGAACCCGGTTGATGCCGCCTTTGGCGCATTATCCCGTCGAGCCTCTTTCCGCAACCACGGCGCTTTCGAGGCACACGTGCATCGAGGCGTCGCGCAGAGTATATTGGGGCGCGTCTCCAAGTCAGACAACACGAGCAACCACGTAAACAGGATGGATATCCACCCATGTCTAAAACGTTTCGTTTCGCCCTGATCCTCCTCGTGCTCATCGTTATTTTCACCGTGTTTGGGATCCATAGGCACCGATCCTCCCGGTCTGCCCCGGAAGCCCCAACGCCCCCGTCATCTTCGTCCGCTGTTCCAATCCCTCCCCCAAACGCCCCGGCGGACAAGACTACGATGCATGAGCCGGCGGTTCCTTCCTCGATTCCTCGCCATGATTCCTTGCGCGTAAACGGGTTGGTGACGGATGGAGCCTCGGGACGTCCTATTGCAAGCGCTGAAATCACGGCCCAACGCGAAACGCCCTCCGAGGCCCCCCCTGACCCTCGCGCCTCTGCCCTGTCGGATGCCGATGGAGCGTACGAAATACGGATCGGGCCGGAAGCCGTCACAATCACTTGCGCCGCAGCAGGATATGCAACCGCAATCGAAGTTTTGCCAACATCGCCGAATCCCTCTCTGAAAATCGACTTCAAACTCGGCCCTGGATGCGGCGCGGCCGGCATTGTTCGAGGACAAGACACCGGCAAGGGAATTCCGGATATCGAGGTCGAAATCCTTTCCGCGCCCAAAGGCTCCCAAGCCCCCAACGCGCTTCAAGAAGGTTCCTTGCGCGCCCGTCGAGCCGTCACCGATTCCTCAGGAGGCTACAGCGTTGACGGTCTGCCGCCCGGAACCTATCTCGTCTGGCCGCATGCCCGTTCCGCTGGATACCTCTCATCCCCCAAAACAGCGCTCCAGGTAGATCTCTCCGCCGGCGATTTCCCCAAGAATATCGATTTCACCTTGGAACGAGGCGCCAGCGTCTCCGGCTGGGTGCACGACGCCTCGGCAAATCCGCTGGAAGGCGCACAGATAGCGGCCATTGCGTTCGAGGCCCTCATGCAAGGAATGGAATATTCCGAGACCGGCAATGTGGCCGAACTCCAGGCTGTTTCCGATGCCCAGGGGCGTTTCCTGCTCGTCGGCTTGACCCCCAACATTACCTACCGCCTGCGCGCCACGCGACAGGGCTACGCCCCAACAGCCAGCGATCCTTTCCTGGCGCCGCCGCCGCCCGCCGATCCGCCGCCCCTGGAACTCGTAATGCTCCGCGGCAGTCGTGTCACGGGACAGGCCTTCCTGCCCGACGGCTCCCCGGCGTCTCGGCGTTCTATCCAACTGTTCCCCGAATTTGGATCCGCTGCGGAAGGGGTCTACGCTCTTCCTCAAGACACCGTGATTGGCGACGACGGTTCTTTTTCCTTCGAGGGAGTAGCGGCGGGTAAGTACTTCGTTCCCAACGCCCGTCCCATGACCGAAGCGAAAAACGAAAATCCATTGGGCATTTCCCGCGTCCCCGTGGTAGTGGACGGTCTTCACGATCCGGAACCCCTCGCGATTCGTCTCGACAACGTAGACATGGGGGCAGGGCCACGCGACCTATCCGGCGTCGTCGTTGACGAAAAAGACCAGCCTGTCTCCGGCGCGCGCGTGATCGCCTGCGCGACCGACAACCCCGCCGATCGCGCCGAAGCCGTCACCGGCGACTCCGGTTCCTTCAAGCTTTCCGGCTTGCGAGGCAAACTCTTCAACGTTGCCGCCATCGCTTCTGCCGGAAACGCTCTGGAAACCGGCATAGGCGCCGGGCTCCAAATCACCTTGTGCCTTGTCCCTGCCACGCGCGTATCCGGCACGGTTGTCGACGCCATGGGCAATCCCGCGGCGGACTGTTCCATCCGGGCGGCATATCTGTCCAACCCAGAATCCTCCGACGATGCCGCCTCGATCCTAGACGCCTTCGGTCTCGCCGGAACAGCCCAAGCGACCGATGCCAAGGGCGCTTTCACTCTTTCTCTTCCCATAGGCGGAGGCTACCGGATATTCGCCCAGCACCCGCGTCTGGGCAGCGGATCAACCGCCCCCCTTGCCGTCATCCCGGGAAAAGACCTGCAACACATCCTTGTTTCCCTCGCTCCAAACATTCCTCTCAACGGAACCGTGGTGACGACCCGCGGCGAACCTGTCGCAGAAGCGACCATCACGCTTCTCTCGTCGGACGAATCCGCCGACACTGTCGAGGATGCCATCTCCCAAACCCGCAGCGGCCCCAATGGCCGTTTCACCTTTGAGGAAGTCAAGCCA
>JAKJDA010000181.1:0-231 GCA_022706165.1 Candidatus Hydrogenedentota bacterium
CCACCCGAGCCGCTCGTCGCGTTGGGGACAGTCCGTTGGCACTTCCAGGAAGTTGCCGCGCTGGCCCCATTGGATGTTGCGTTGGAGCTGGTTCACGATGGGATCGGAACACGAGAACTCGCCGGTCAAGGGCGTATCGGAGTGCACAACAACGCCGATTATAGCGTCGAGCGACGGCGTTCCAGGGTAACCTGTTACTTCAACATAGCGGAAGCCGTGGAACGTCAGTTT
>JAKJDA010000181.1:242-6326 GCA_022706165.1 Candidatus Hydrogenedentota bacterium
GTCGAGCCAGAGCTCGTCCGTGGCTCGGGCCCCGCGTAGATTCTCGACGTAGATGGTTCCGTCGGGATTGAGAGCCTCGGCGAAGCGCAGCGTGATTTTTCGCCCGCGCTCGCCGCCGCGCAGGCGCACGCGCGCCCAACCCACCATGTTCTGGCCAATATCGAAAACGAACACGCCGGGTTTGGGTTCGGCGATCGTCCTTGCGGGCAGTTCCATGATGCGATGGACTTGTACGCCGGGGTATGCCTGCACCGCGATGGATGGCGCTGTAGCGTCGACGGCGACGGGGCGCCAGCTCTGCGCGTCGAAGCCGGGCTTGTCCCAACCCGGCATCTCTTTACGCAGGTCGCACGTTTCGCCCATGTAAAGGTCTGAACAGAGAATTGGGCCGCTCGAACCCTTCCAGGTTGCATCTGACGCGATTGTTTCCGTCGTCCCGTCGTCGTACTGGATTTCGACTTGTACCAGCGCGCGCGGATGGGGAGTGGCGTAGTGTTTGCCGGGTTGCATGTGCCAGCCCAAATAGCCGCTATACCAGCCGTGTCCGAGCAATGCGCCGATGGCATTAGGGCCCTCGTGAAGCAGCGCGCTGACATCGTAGGTTTGGTAATAGACGCGTTTATTATAGTCGGACCAACCGGGCGTCAAGAGGTCGTCGCCAACACGCTGGCCGTTGAGACGCAGTTCGTATATGCCCAATGCGGATGCGTACGCTGTGGCGCGGGTGATGGCGCGCGGCGCATGGAATTCCTTGCGCAACAACGATGGCGCGGGCACGTCAAGTATGCCGTTTCCCAGCGGTCCCCAGGCGCCTTCGTGCGCCCTTGCGACTTCGCGTGCCTTAGGCCACGCGCTGGCATCGAAGTCTGGCTGCTCGAACCGGGCAGGCGGATTCTCGCAACACTTCCAGTCGGTATCGACGTAAAATGTGTCGGTGACGCCATCGGCATAATCCACCTCAAACTTGCCGATTACGCCCAAGGCCCCCTTCGTATAGGCGGCGCGCATCGCAAGAACATTGCCGCCGTTTTGGACGAACGACGTTATGTCGAGCCGCGTTCCCCGGCGGCAAGCCCCTACGCGACCGTCACTCGCCCCGGCATCCGCGCCGTTGACAAACAACGCGCATTGATCGCCCGAGGAAACCAGCGCCCGCACGGACCGCACCGCGGCGTTGTCGCGCAGCCGTATCGCGCCTCTAAACCCAAACACGCCGTCCGGCGAGGGATGCACGATCTCTTCGCGAGGATCGGACACCCAGGCGCAACCGTCAAAAGTCATCTCCGGCGATGCATTGGGAAGGCGCCGGGGAGGAAGGTCGTGGCCTATCCATTGCGCGCGCCAATCGGAGGCGTCGAGTAATCCCATCGTCCAATAGGCGGGACACGACCATGCGCTCGCGGATCCGTCTTTGTCCCAAATGCGCACCTTCCAAAAACAATCCTGGCGCGACGTCAACGCGACGCCCGCGTACTCGACATGGAGACACTGATCCGACTCGACGCGGCTGCTGTCCCATAGATCGCCCCCGTCCGCGGCCAGCGCTTCGCGCGACGACGCGACGAGGAGATGGTAGGCGGTCTGCCGTTGTCCCCGAACCTCGGACTCGAGGTTCCACGACAACCGCGGCGTGCGAACGTCGATGCCCAGAGGATTCTCTTTATACTCGGTCCTTAACCGAACAATATTGACTTTGGACATCTCTGCCTCCTTGAAGTTGAATGGTGACGTGCGCGCCAGCGCAACGACGATCTTGTGGTGTCGTTCCGTCTCCGAGACGGGAAACATTGGGGAATGATGTTCACTGACTCCAGGCAGCGACCGCCGAGCGAGACTGAGGTAATGCGGGCTCCTGAACTTTCTTGCTCAAACACAAATGTCGCCTCCACCACGTTACTTAGGCGGCATAGATGGCCGGTCAGTTCCTCGTTCAAATTCGCCAGAGCCTTCGTAGTTCAGTGAGCGACGCCAGTCGGGCATCCAGGCAAGTTGCGCCAGCCCGTCTTGAGGCTTGTCCGTGTCGTCTACAGCGACGTTCATCCGAAAACCCGTCCAGGGCGCTCCTTGCTTCTTCTCCAGGTACGAAACGGGAATAGCAGCCTCAAAGCTGTATCCTCCCGCCGATAACACGCAAACCGCCTGTACCCCGTCGGGAAGCTCGGAGGGATCGAGACCCACCATATCGGCTGCGGTCTGTCCAGGACTTAGAATAATGGTTACGGTCTCCTTGTTCTCCGTCTGGCCGCACCACAGATCGCGCACGTCCTTCGGGCGCGCGTCAAGACGCAATTCCACGCCGTCCTGGCTCCATGTCGTCCGCTTAGGGTATGTCTTCACCTTGTCATCGAGCACCTGTACGGCAACATACAGATAGTGATCGTCATACTTCGTACCGAAGCGGAACCGGCAATCTTCGGGCCCCTTCCATGAGTCCGGGCGAATGTACACCTGCGAAGGCTCCTTGCATTCGACGGGAAAGGCGTCCCAATCGTCCAGTTTTCCGTCAATCGCGACCGGAGTCGTCGTGCGCGGACACGGATGGGGCGGCTCGTTCTTTGCGGCCCTCCGAAACAGAATCTCAGGAACTTCCTCAAACGCGCCAAACGCATCCGGCGCGGGCAACTCGGTCCGATAAGCATCCTTGTACAACCCGACCTGTTCAAAGGGAATGGGCTCAAATCCTATCGACCTCGCCGGGGCATCGGGCTTGAGACGAAAATCACCATGCGCGGCGTCGAGAAATCCCGGATCGCCTTGGGTGAAATTGTCGCTAATGGCCAGAATGCCATCTTTTGTCAGATAATCCACGGCATTGATCCAAGGCTCTGTCTCTACGCCGATGTTTCTTACGATGCTGTTCCCCTTCGGCAGTTCCGGCTTGTCTTTGAGGATCGTGACCAATGCGGGGTAGCGTGTGCTGTACGGTGGCTTATTGTATGGGACTTCTTTGAGGCGCCCTTTTACTATGCTCATATATTCCCCCGCCGTGCCTCGATCATCCACCGACACCGCTGGGCTACAATCCGCGAAAATATTGTTTGATATTGCGTTATCACGCCCACCGCCAACGAGAATGCCCGCGGACAGATTCCAGAAAACATTTCCAACAATGTCCGCCGACGAAAACATATCGTCCAGATACACCGCATGCCGGTCGTTATGCCGGCCGATGTGGTGAATGAAATTGTTCGATATGCGGTTGCCCCTGTACGTCCAACTCCTTCCGGTGTAGATGGCGCCGCAGTCATGGGTATCCAGCAAGACGTGATGAATGTCATTGAACTCCATGACATGATCGTTGCCCCAAAAGATAATCCCGGAGTGGGGCGAATGGTGAATCAGGTTGTGGGCTATGCGCACCCCAACCCCGTTAGCGTGGATCGCGGGCTGGTACGTCGTCTGAACCTGGGCGAAGTCCCAAATGTGATTATTGAGCGCCTCGTGGTCGCATGGCGTCAGGGCCTGCCGGTCCCCCCCCTTCAGCAGGATGCCTCCCGCCCCAAGGTTATGCATGTCGCAAGAACGCACGGCGACCTTTTCTCCCCCGGTCACGGCCACGGCCACGCCATCACTGTTGGCGACACTGCAGCCTTCCACCACGCACAGGCTACAATCCTTCATTGTCACGGCCGATCCGCTTGCGTACTCGAACGTAAGCCCGGAAAAAGCGACGTTTTTCACCTGCTGTAAGCTCACGAGCGGCTCGGTGGTAATCGACACATAGGCTTCCGGCTTCCCGGACGTAGCGGGGGGATAGAAATAGAGAGTGTGCTTGGCCCGATCAATGTAGTACTCACCCGGCTGGTCCAGCTCCTCCAGCACATTGCAGAGGTAGACTCGTGCGCCGACGACAAAACCATAAGGTTTGGGCGAGAAGCGGGTCTCTATCAGGTTCTTTGTCGCATCGAACGACTTGACCGGCAGACACCCTTCGAACCAGTCATACGCGAAATAGCCCCACACATACGCTTCCGAGGGCGAGGCCCATACTCTGGGAAACTCGCTATCCAGTACGATCGTGGCGCCGTTCTGCCCGCCGGGAGTAGCCATGATGAGGTCATATCCGGCGTTTGGCCACCGGCACAACGTCATGCGATCGCCCCCGTAAAAAAAACTGACCGGCGTCATGGGGCTCAACTCACCGTCAAGTGGCCTATCGTCGGAATCGCGTGCGGAATGCCCTGTTTCCTTTGTCCGGGATGGGAGAGATTCACCCTCGGTCATTCTCCTGAACGCCGGGCTGCCGTAGTCCTTAATTCCCAGCTTGCTCAAGTCCGCCTGAACTAGGTGAGGCCACACGAACTCCTGGAAGTGAGCCAAGACGGTTGCATCCGACACCGGAACGAACGGCCCCACGGGCTTGCCCCCCAGCAGACGCGGATGCTCGTCCGGGTACGCCGCGTAACGAATACAGCCCCCTTCCGGCGCACTATCCTCCGGTCCCAGTAGAAAACTGGTTTCACGGTAATAATCGCCCCCTCGCACAAGAATCACCGCACCCTCCTGCGGCAGCGCTTGTTTCACCTTCAATGCGCGCACCGCGTCACGCGCCTGTTCCAACGTCGCAAAAGGACCGTCCGTTCCCTGCGCGTTCGGCGACGCAAGCGTGCCCGACCAGGAATCACTGCCGTCCGAGGCCACATATAAGTGGGCCGGCGCCGCACTCGCTTGGTTGCATATCACAAAGCACACTGCAAAGAAGGTTGCAACGATTCGCATAGATGATCCTCCAGGTTGACAGCTTTTTACGTAGCGACTCTACGTAGTGACGGCGCCTCAAAGACGCTATACCCATTCGCTGTTCGTCTTTCCTCGTCAGGATTGAGGCCCTTGTGGCCTTGTCACCTTCGCAGCTGTCCGCCCTCGGTCATCCACTCCAGTGTCTCTCGGAGTGATTCGCGAACGTCCACCCCAGCGATCTGAGCCAAGTGTGACTGCAGGTCCGAAGCCGCCGCATCGACGACCGGCGGACAGTTCTCCGGCTTGACGATGACGTAGTCGCTCTTCCCTTCATGGGCAAGGGTGATCGCCCACGCGGGGGAAGCGGATGCCACGAAAAGAAGAAGCACGCTCACTTGCCAATTGCGCACGGAATACCCTCCTCAAGGGTTGGATATTTCAACGATATAATCTTGCCTGCTATGCATTGTCTGATGAGTCATGTTTCTTTGCCGTTTCTTTTCAAGGTATTTCCGTTACTTTTCCGCGGAACGTTTTTCCACCACGGAGAACGTGGCCTTCGTCGTCCGGGTTTCACCCGGCGCAAGCGGCGTTACCGAGGACAACACCTCGAGGTTCACGTGTTCGGCGTCCTTGCCGATGTTGAAGAAACTCAGGAAACCGGCCGCGTTTTCGAAATGGCCCTCGATGCCGATTCTTTGCTTGGGCAAGTAGAACGCCGCCTGTTTGATCGAACCATCGTCAATGAGTCGGCCCCAGGCCTTGAATTCCGGATTCACGTCCTTGTTCAACTGCGACCAAGTCTTGCCGTCGAACGCCCAGACCTCCGGTTTGTTCGCGCCCTGTGTCCAAAATTCTGGATGCATCTTGACGCCGGAGGTTTGTGGAGAGGCCGTCGGATTCGTGCAGGTAAGCGCGACTTCGAGCGCGTCTCCGGTCAGCGTCATCACGCGATCAAGAACCACGCCGTTTGCCAGCGTGGCGCGAAGCGTAATCGAGTCCGACGTATGGTTGACCACAGCGTACTTGTCCGCCGCGGGCTTTTCGGCCAGATCGCCGCCGAGAGCCCAGTCTTGCCATTGGCCGGGTTTCCGCCCGTAGGTTTCATACCCGCGAATCAGCTCGATGCCGCGTTTCTTGTCGCGCCAACGCAAAACGGTCCCCTGCGCTTCGGGCGCGACCCAGACCTCGTACTGGTCATTGGCGATCGTTTGCACCGTCGAAGAGAACGCGCGCGGGGGCGTAACCGTGCCGATCTGCTTATAGAGCCCGTCAAAATTCTGGCCATCAAGCGGGTGTTTCACTCCGTGCTTCTTGAGGGTGGCCGCGTATTCTTCAAGCGAGAGCGACGGCGGGCGTGTGAGCGATAGATCTTTTTCGGTAATCGTCACGTCAGGCGGGCAC